>CALCTT010000049.1 GCA_937906895.1 uncultured Clostridia bacterium
TAGGCGGCCCTTATAGGGCCTGTGCAAACCACCAGTTCAACTGGTGGTTATGATTGGTGAAAAAAAGTATTTATCTTATTTTTCTATATTCAGATACAGAATGAGCAATACTCTCATTATCTCTGTACTCTTTGCGTGATATAAGTTCCATACCCAAACTAACACAAATTTCATCAAGATTATTTAAGTCACTATACATTCTGCAATCTTTAAGGATTTCGAGTGTTTCTTTTTCTGTGAATCCAAAAGGTTCTAAAATTCTATGTTGTCGCATAAATGCATTATTTCTTGAAACAACAACAAATCTACCGTCGCCTGCCAATATTCTTGCAACTTCTTTTAAAGTTTCAATAATCTCTCTTGATTCATCCAGTCCGCAAGCAGTACAAATTGTTTTAAATGATTTATCTTTGAAAGGTAAATACCAAAAATTTGCACATACAGGGATAATATTTTTCTTTTGATATTTTGCAATACCTAAAGCATTACCAAGACAATCAAAACCTATGTCAACAGTATATAATTTGCAGTCATTTGACATATACAATGCAACCGAAGCAGTTCCACCACCCGCACCTGTTGCTAATTCTAATATTTTATCAGTTGGTTCTTTACAAACCAATTTACCAAAGTAACGATATCTGTCCCAAAGAGTTCCTGTTCCGTTGAGTTTGGTTACTGTTCTTTTTTCGCCTATGCTCTTTTTATTGAATTTCTCAAAAGTTTCAATTTGTTTATTTGTTATATTTCCGCTTTTATCACCTGTAATCCAAATGTCTGTTTCTTTTTGCTTATATGAATCAAAAGCCTTTAAAATATTTTCTTTGGTTCCGTGTATTTCTTTTATGTATTTGAGATAAACCTCGTTCCAATCAGCTACATTATCCTTTTCTATTTCTTCATAAATGTTTGGAATTACATCAGGATGTTCCCAAAAGATAATTTCAATAAGCTCACGACTCCAATCGGGATTTGTTTTTTCAGGAAGTAAAATAGGAACTCCTTTGATTATAGGATAGTTTTCTTTTTCGTCTGTTGAAACAAGATTTTTCTTCTTCAAAATCAGTTTTTTGTGGCTTTGTGGTGCAACAAAAATCATTTCATATTCTCCTTGGCTGTGTTGATAGATGCGATTAGTATTTTTTTAATTTCAATACAATGTTCTTGAATTTCTTTGTTATCATAGTATCCACCATCAATCAAGAGTTCTATCCAATATTCTGTTTCATAACATTCTTTTAATGCTATCTGCAATTTGGACACGAAATCAGCTTTACTGTGTGCATAAAATGCTTCTCTGATATTAGCACCTATACTTGTTCCAGAGCGAATGAATTGATTAATTAAAACACTTTCACATTTTAGAATTCTTAATTGTTTGCATACATTAATAACTTCAAGTGCAAAAGATTTGGATTTACTTATTAAAGGGCTATCTTTCATAACATAATCTACCTTTCTATAAGAATATTTTATCATAAATATATTGGTTATTCAATATACCTCATCACTATTCACTATTACCTCTTACCTGAAAATCCGTACACGATTTTATAGTGAAGAGTGAAGAGTTAATAGCGAATAAGTAAAAAAATGCCGCACACTCTTGTGTACGGATTTTTTTGGCACGCCTGACTGGAGTCGAACCAGCGACCTTCAGAGTCGGAGTCTGACGCTCTATCCGGCTGAGCTACAAGCGCTAATTATTTTAAAATATAGATTAGTCCTCAAATAATGGTGTGCTGAAATATCTTTCTGCTGTATCAGGAAGAACGGTAACAACTGTTTTTCCTTTGCCAAGCTTTTTCGCAAGTTTAAGTGCTGCTGCAACATTTGTACCACTTGAAATACCACACATAATACCCTCAAGTCGAGCTAAATCCTTTGCAGTCTGCAACGCTTCCTCGTCAGTAACAATGTAAATATCACTATAAATACTCTGATTAAGGTTGTCAGGAATAAGGCCGTCACCGATACCCATCTGAATGTGTGTGCCGATTGTACCACCTGCAAGAATTGCAGCGTTTTCAGGTTCAACAGCCCAGATTTCAATATCAGGATTCTGTGCTTTGAGAACTTCGCCAATACCTGAAATTGTTCCGCCTGTACCGATACCTGAACAGAAACCGTGAATATCACCTGCAACCTGTTCAAGGATTTCAAGACCCGTGTGATGTTTATGCACTTCAGGGTTTTTAGGATTTACAAACTGTTGCGGAATATATACATTGGGATTTTCATTCTGCATATTAATAGCAGTCTGCAAACAATCATCAATACATTTGCCTATATCACCGTCATCGTGAACAAGTACAACCTCTGCACCATAATGATTAACGAGCTTTCTTCTTTCTTCACTTACAGAGTCAGGCATAATAATTACTGTTTTATAGCCCTTAACCGCACCGATAAGAGCAAGACCAATACCTTGATTACCACTTGTTGGTTCAACGATAATTGTGTCTTTATTGATAATGCCTTTCTTTTCAGCATCAAGAATCATATTGTAAGCAGTTCTTGTTTTGATTGAACCGCCAACATTAAGACCTTCATATTTTACAAGCACTTCGGCACTGTCTTCGTCAACCATTTTGTTAAGTCTGACCATAGGAGTATGACCGATTGCTTCTAATATATTATTATATACCATAATTAATGCACCTCTTTTGCAACCCAAATATATTACCATAAGTAAAAAAAATATTCAACATATTTATAAAAACATCTTGAAAAGATAATATTTTTCCTTATAATAGTATTAGACTATTTATAATGGGGTGTTCTTGATGAATATTTATGAAGCAATTAATTCTCTTGTGGCTTATGCTATAAAGGAAAACCTTATTGAAAACGAAGACAGAGTCTGGGCCGTTAATCGTGTACTTGAAATTCTTCAGATGGACAGTATGGAAATTGATGCAGAAGTTAAGGATGCTGACCTTGAAGAAATTTTAAAAGTTATTCTTGACTATGCAGTTGAAAAAGGTCTCTGTGAGGATTCTGTTGTTTATAAAGATTTGTTTGACACAAAGGTAATGGGCGTGTTTACCCCAAGACCATCACAGGTTATAAAAACTTTCAAGGAAAAATACGAAGAATCTCCTGAGAGTGCAACTGATTATTATTATCATCTTGCTCGTAAATCTGACTATATCCGTGAATACAGAATCAAGAATGATGTTAAATGGATAACAAGTACAGAATATGGCGATATCGACATTACAATCAACCTTGCAAAGCCTGAAAAAGACCCTAAAGCTATTGCTGCTGCAACAAAAATGGAGCAGAGCTCATACCCAAAATGTATGCTTTGTAAGGAAAATGAGGGTTATGCAGGTCGAGTTAATCATCCTGCAAGACAGAATCACAGAGTTATTCCAATCTGTCTTGAAGGAGTAAATGCTTATCTTCAGTATTCACCTTATGTATATTATAATGAGCATTGCATCGTGTTTGATGAAGTTCATAAACCAATGCAAGTTTGCGAAAAGAATTTCAGAAGACTTTTTGATTTCGTAAAACAATTCCCACATTATTTTATCGGTTCAAATTCCGATTTACCGATTTCAGGTGGTTCAATCCTCACTCATGAACATTTCCAGGGTGGTCGATATACATTTGCAATGGCAAAAGCACCAATCGAAGAATATGTTACATTTGAAGGCTTTGAAGATGTAACAGCAGGTATCGTTAAATGGCCTATGTCAGTTATCAGACTTCAAGGTGATGATACTGACAGAATCTGTACTCTTGCAGGTAAAATTCTCGCAACATGGCGTGACTATTCTGACGATGAAGCATTTATTATTGCAAAAACTGATGATGGTGCAATTCACAACACAATCACACCAATTACAAGATTTGTAAACGGTAAATATGAAATTGACCTTGTTCTTCGTAACAATATCACAACGGAGGATTATCCTGACGGATATTATCATCCACATCCTGAATATCATAACATCAAGAAAGAAAATATCGGTCTTATTGAGGTTATGGGGCTTGCAGTTCTTCCGTCACGACTTAAAACAGAAATGGCAATTTTAAAGGATGCTATTCTTGAAAATAAGGATATCAAAGCGGATGAGAGAATCGCAAAGCATTACGACTGGACAATGAAAATCAAATCAAAGTACAGCGATATTAGTGCAGATAATATTGATAAAATTATCCAGGACGAAATCGGACTTGTGTTCACATCAATTCTCGGACAGTGTGGCGTGTTCGACAGAAATGAACAGGGAAAAGCACAGTTTAAGAGATTTATTTCACAAGTGAAATAAATTAAGTGGAAAGTTGAAAACTGAAAGTGTAAAACGAACAAAAAATGGCTCCCCGTATTAGGGGAGCTTGTTTTTTATTCAAATTTATCACGTTTTACGCTTTCCACTTTACATTTTACACTTATTTAGTCCCATTCACAACCTGTAACTGTATCAAGGTCAATACCTTTTGTATCGTGAGTATTTTTAACAAGAGCAATAAGTGTTGCCACAAAACTTGGAACAAGAAGACAGAGTGCTACTGTACCGATTATACCATCGCCAAAAATAAGGGCGAGAATTGTGTTGGTAATAAAACCTACTGCGTATCCGGCAAATCCCACAACCGTCTGTGCTGATGTTGCTGATGAACGAAGATTTGTAGGTGCAGATTCACTTGCCATCATAATAAGTACATCATTTGTTGAATAATAACTACCTACAAATGTACCGCAGAAGAAACCGACTAATGATGGATTTAAGTTCATCTTTGAGCCAAGAGCAAAAACAACAAAGCTTACAACACAGTTTGCTGCAACGGTAATTGCTGCCGCTTTTCTACCTTTTTTATCAGAAATAAAGCCCATAATTACCTGTGAAAGAGCCATACCGATAGGGTATAATGTGAGAGCCTGACTGACCTCTTTAACACTGACAAGGTCTAAAAATTCTTTTGCATTAGAGCCATAAATACTCTGTGCATAACCGTGTGAGAGAATTGCCTGATAATTCATACTACCAACGACACCTATACCTGCAAGAGCGAAGCAGATGAATACCCAGCGAAGCTGTTTGTGACTGAAACCGAATTTAAGAGCATCAAAAAGTCCGCCTTGTGAATTCTGTGCTTTTTTCTTTGCTTCTTCTGCTTGCAATTCTTCCTCTGTCATTTTAAGGTAACGGATTCTTGAGTCGATAAACGCATCTGTTTCTCTTGCACAAAGAAGTGCAACGAGTGAAACCACAATGCCAACTATTGCAGGAATTATATAAACATTACGCCATTCACCTGCAGATGCCATTAACCATCTGCGAAGCAGTGGGACAAGCATAACTGCCATATTGGCGAAGAATTTGACAACGGAATATGTGATTGCACGACTTTTACTTGGTGCAGTTTCCATAATATAGACAACGTGCATGTCGTGTGGCACAAAGAATAAAATCATGCAGGCACCTATAAAGTACATTATTACATTCTGTGAAAGGAAAATAACAAACAATGCAAGTGCCATTCCGAATGTGTTGATAATAAGGAATGTTTTTCTGCCGAATCGGTCAGCCAATGGTCTGTAAAGGATACCTAAAATCTGAAAAGGTATTGCCACAACATTCAAAAGATTAAGAATTGTAACTGAACTTTCACTTTTGATAAAGTCGTTGGCAATCTCAGTCTGCATAAGAGCATTGATTTGGGATGCGATTTCGTCAACGGCATAAATAAGTGCAATAATCAGCACAAGATACCAGAAATATGTACTACTTTTTGGTCTTGCTTTCTGCTTTTCCCAATATTTAAGTTCTTTTTCCTTGCGAAGTTGCTTTTTAGCTAACTTTTCAGGAAATAACTGTTTTGTTTTCATAATAACCACTCCCTTACATTTATTGTAACATATTAAATGTAAAATGCAAAGTACAAAAATAAAGTAAATAAGAAAAGAAACGTGCTATGGTAGCCACCCTATCCGAATATTTAATAAGATACAAAACAAAAAAGCCATCCAAATTGGATAGCTTTTGTATGATTAATAAAATATTAATTATGCGCCGAAGATACCAAGGATAAAATCAAACACCTGACCTACGATACCTGTTGCTTCAGGGTCTGTACCTGCACCACCAAGGATTCCCATAACGAATTCAAAAATTGATGCTAACACTTTGAGCACCTCCTTAATTATTTAATATACACATTTTACCATAAATGTTGACAATTGTCAATGAAAAATCAATATAGATTAATTCCATATTTTTCAAGGTCAATGTGTCCGTCACTTTCAAAGGTAATACCTTCTTTTTCGAGTAATTCTCTTTGAGTTTCACCGCCACCGAATGCAAAGGCATAGGCAACTTTGCCTTCACGATTAACTACTCTGTGACAGGGAATAATACCTGGTGCGGGATTATTGTGCAGAGCATATCCTACAACTCTTGCCCATCTTGGATTTCCAGCAAGAAGTGCCACCTGACCATAAGTTGCAACTCTTCCTTCAGGAATACTTTTAACTACTTCGTATATTTTTTCAAACGTTGTCATAACAGCCTCCTTGTAATACAAATTATAATTTATCGGTGTGACTTAATTTCATATATGACTGGTAGGGCGGGGTCTTGACCCCGCCGAAAAGCAACATATAAGCCGACAACTACAACTTCCCCGTTAAACTCCAATTTATCGAATATATATAGTATAACATAATAATTTACAATATTGCAGTAGAAAAATATATGTGGTAAAATATTTTAAGATGAAATCAGGAGAGATGATTATGATTAAAAAGGTAATCGCAATTATTATGTCAATCCTATCAATATTTCCGTGTTTTGGAAATAAAGATTTAATCAATGTAAAGCTTGAAAAACTCACGGAACCCTTGGAGGAATTTTCAATGGAAAATGTAACACTTTTAGATGCTTATGAACAAAACGCCTTTCAAAAAGAGGTTGAATACTTAAAATCTCTTGATGCAGACCGTCTTATGCGAGGATTCGGTGATATTTCAGGCAGAAAAATCAATGCAGAAAAATATGGTGGATGGGAAACCTCTGCAATTCAGGGACATACATTAGGTCACTATTTAACTGCAGTTTCTCAGGCGTTTGCCACATCAAAGGACAAGGAATTAAAGAAAATCACAGATTATATGATTTCAGTCCTTGACGATTGCCAACTTAAGAATGGTTATCTTCATGCAATTCCCGAAAGTCACTATGAACAGATTGAAAACGGCAATACTTCAGGTACTTGGGTGCCTTGGTACTCAATGCATAAGATTTTAGCAGGGCTTATTGATGTCTATACTTTTACAGGGAATAAAGATGCTCTACATATTGCATCCCAGCTTGGTGATTGGGTATATAGTCATACAAGCAATTGGACAGAAGAAAAACAAAGGACAGTTCTCAATGTGGAATATGGTGGAATGAATGACTGCCTTTATAACCTTTATAAATATACAAAGAATGAAAATCATTTGTCAGCTGCACATAGCTTTGACGAAATGACACTTTTTGATCCATTATATAAGGGCGAAGATATTCTTAACGGTAAGCACGCAAATACAACAATCCCTAAAATTATCGGTGCTTTGAACAGATATACTGTAACAGGTGAGGAGTATTATCTTCAGGTTGCAGCAAATTTCTGGGAAATGGTAATTCAAAATCATACATATATCACAGGTGGCAACAGCGAATGGGAACACTTTGGTGAACCAAAAGTCCTTGATGCAGAGCGTACAAACTGTAACTGTGAAACTTGCAATACATATAATATGCTTAAACTCAGTCGTGAACTTTTCAAGATTACAGGTGATAAAAAGTATTCTGATTACTATGAAAATACATTTATCAATGCGATTCTTTCGTCACAGAATCCCGAAACCGGTATGACAACATATTTTCAACCAATGGCAACGGGATTTTTCAAGGTTTACAGTTCGCCTACAGACCATTTCTGGTGTTGCACGGGCTCAGGAATGGAGAATTTCTCAAAACTCGGTGACAGCATTTATTTTTATGGTGCAGATAGCATCTTCGTAAACAGATATACATCTTCAAGTGTTGTGTGGGCAGAAAAAGGACTTACAATGACACAAAATGCAGACTTGCCAAAAGTATCTTTTACAATAAATGGCTCTGCAGATGCGAAAATTGTCCTTAAAGTACCTGATTGGTGTGAGGATAAACCGACTGTTAAAATCAATGGTGATAAGAAGCTTGTAATCGTAAAAGACGGTTTTATCACTCTTGACCGTGAGTGGAATGACGGCGACACAATCGAATATGAAATGAATATGCAGGTTGTGGCACATTCGCTTCCTGATAATGAAAACACAGTTGCGTTCAAATACGGTCCTTGGGTACTTAGTGCTGATATGGGACAAAAGGATATGAATACAAGCACAACGGGTGTTAATGTTACAATTCCTCTTTGGGATGCCTCAACAAGTGACATTCTCATAGTTCAAAAAGGTACAGTTAAAAAGTGGCTTCGCAATCTCCAAGAAAACCTTGTAAGAATAGGGGATACACTCGATTTTGAACTGAAAGGCACAAATCAAAAACTGATTTTCTCTCCACATTATAAGCAGCACACAAGTCGTTACGGAATTTATTTCACAATTGCAGACAGTAAGACAAAGCTTCCTGAAAATAACGACGATAAATATATTGTAATCGACTCTTTGCCTGTTGGTAATGACCAGTATGAGTTTTCACACAACTTAAAATCAGAAAACTCATCTTCAGGTAATTTCAAGGGACTTATGTTCCGTGATGCATCTTCTGACGGCTGGTTCAGTTATGATATGGCAGTAGATAACACAACTACCAACTATCTTAAGGTTAAGTATTATAGTGGTGATGTTGGCAGAAAATTCAAGATTTTCGTTGATGGTGAAGTTCTTGCAGATGTGACACTTGAAAATCCGAATCCAAACAATTTTTATGATATGTATTATGAAATTCCACAGGATATGATAGGAGATAAAACACAAATTACTGTTAAATTCCAAGCAGAGACAGGTAGCTTTGCAGGTGGAACTTTCGATAAACTAAGTATAGTAAAACAAGCGTAGCAATAAAAAGACCTTGAAGATTTTAGTCCTCAAGGTCGATTTTTTATTTTATTCTTACATATCCGCTTTCTTCAATGAGCTTTTGACCTTCATCAGAAAGAATCCAATCAATAAGAACAGGGATGTTTTCGTTTGTGTTGTCTGCACGGTAAATAGCATAGAATTTTGCAATGATAGGATATGTGCCGTTCTGAATATTTTCTGCACTTGGATAAACTCCGTTAAGTGATAACATTTTAACACCACTGTTTGCAACTATTCCGTCCATATAATAACGGAATGAGAAACCGATTGAACCACCTGTAATCGCAAGAGGGGACTTAGGTGCAATTTCTCTGTCACCCATAAACGAGTTCATTGCTGACTGACTTCCGCTTCCTTCTAATCGTGTAACAGGATTAATTATTCTGTTGGGTCCACCAACCTGTGACCAGTTTGTATATGTTCCGCCGTAAATGTCACGGACTTGTTGTGTTGTAAGGTTATCAACAGGATTTTTTTCATTTACGAAGAATACAAATCCCTCAAGTCCCACGGGAACATACACAAGTTCAACGCCTTTTTCTTCTGCATAGGCTTTTTGTTCTGCTGAAGGTGATGCACAGAAAAGAATATCTGTTTCACCGTCAACGATTGCTTTATATCCACGAACAGTATTTTTGTATTGCATTTTACTGTCGGGCGCAAAGTTTTCACCATAGAAATTATCATCAGAGAAAACTCCGCCATCATAAGTTACAGAGCCTTTTGGATAAACGCAATCGATAATTGATGCGTAAACAGGAACAAGTGCCGCTGCACCGTCCAAAACAGGTAAATTATCAGTAAGTTTCAATGATGATTCAACTCTTGCCAAATCAGATTCCTCTTCGTGTGGCAGATATAAACTTACATCAATCATTTTTGCTTGCGAAGTGTCACTGAAATTGTTTGCAAGTCGCATCGTTAGAAGTGCATAAATGCTTAAATTAAAACAAGCAAAGAATACAATAACCATAATAAAAGATAGAATCTGTTTAAACAAACTTGTCTTTTTCATATCACCAAAGCTCCTTTGCTATAAAATAAATTATGGAGCAATGCTGATAAGCATCAATAGCATATATAAGATGTGCAACTGTTAAAATAAGACAAATAACAACGACTGCAATTAAAACATTATAATAAGTTTTTTGTTTCATATTAATCACCTTACATATATACAATGCTTAAAGCAAAGGTAACTATTGTTCCACCGACAACTCCTACTAATACAAATGCAACAATAGAAGAAAGAATAAGCTTTGATTTAAGAGCTTTCATTTCTTCTTTACTGTGAGTGTCAGGATTTAATTTATTGTTGCGTTTTGCCCTGCTAAAGTCCACGAGATTAGATATCCACCAAATAAGTGAGATAATCGGAATTGCCAAAAACATCGCTATAAATGCATAAATCATAATTGTTAACCTCCTTAAATCCGGATTGCTTTACATATATGCAATCGCAGCATTTAACAGATATGTTGTACCTGTAAGAATTACAGTTAAAACAATTGCCACAACAAAGGATGTGATAACGCCTTTCTTCATATCTTTAATATCTTCATCTGTGTAGTTTTCAGGTTTAATAATACGTTGAAGTTTTGCGTCCCGATATTGTGACAGTTTGTAAAATGATACAATGAAAGCTATAATAGGGCATCCGAAAAAAATTACAACAGGCAGATAACCAATTAAAGTATTCATAATTTCATCCATAACTAAAACTCCTTTTGGTACTGTTTACATGTTCATTATATTATTAATAAAATAGTATGTCAACAAAGCAAATTCCACGTGGTGTAATGCAATGCTTTAATTTGTTTTATTCTTTGCAATAAAGCTCAATGGCATTACTGATAAATTCTGCAGTACCATCACCGTTTTTATCAATATTCTTCTTGAATCGTTCATCAAGCACATACATCTGTCCAAGACCGGCAAGAATTTCGTCAGTACAAGTGTAGCAATTTTCAGTAATATGACTCTGCAATTCCTTTACAAGCATTTGTGCTTCAACAGAGTCAGGCTTTTCACCATTTTTCATACAAACTGAAAATTCTGCAAGAATATCATTTATTCCGTCAGCAAGACTATTCCATTTGTCAGAAGAATAATCCTTTGTCTTTTCAGTATATTCATTGTAGGCGTCTGTTTTGCCCCATTTTTCTTGTGCTTCAGATTTGTATTTTTCAAATTCGTTATTGTTAAATACACTCATTACATTTTCTCCTTTCATAGCATCATCAATCGCAGAAATTAACCTTTCCAATCTGTCCTTTTTCAGTATGAGAAGATTTTTCTGTTCAGTGAGTGCCTTTTCTTTATTATAATTTGGAGAAGATAAAATTTCCGTAATGCTTTTTAAAGGAAAATCAAGTTCGCGGTAAAAAAGAATCTCTTGCATACGAAGAAGTGAATTTTCATTATAATAACGATAGCCTGTATATTTGTCAACAAAAGCCGGTTTGAGTAGCCCAATTTCATCGTAATAGTGAAGTGTGCGCACACTTACACCACTAAACTCAGCAAATTCCTTTATCTGCATTTTCATTTTTATCACCTCACAGCTTAATCATAATCTATAACGCAACGTGAAAGTCAATAGTTATTTTAAAAAATAGTATATAAAAAGTCACCCTACATAGAGTGACTTTATATCTTTTATCTGATACCGTAGTTTTCGATGATATAGTCCATATCCTTATCACCACGGCCTGAAAGGTTAATAAGAATTGAACCCTGGTCCATTTCCTTTGCAAGCTTCATACCGAAAGCCACAGCGTGTGAGCTTTCAATAGCAGGAATGATACCTTCAAGACGAGAAAGCTTGAAGAATGCATCAATTGTTTCTTCGTCGTCGATTACATCATATTTAACTCTGCCGATTTCCTGTAAGAAAGCGTGTTCAGGGCCTGATGACGGATAGTCAAGACCACTTGCAACTGAATAAACAGGAGCAGGCTCACCGTTTTCATCCTTAAGCATAATGCTGTTGAAACCGTGCATAATGCCTTCAGTACCATATTTAAGACTTGCAGCGTGGTCACCCATTTTAGGACCACGACCAAGAGGCTCAATACCATAAATATCAACAGGGTCGTTGAGGAAGCCTGCGAAAAGTCCTGCTGCATTACTGCCACCACCAACACAAGCAACAATAGCATTTGGAAGATGACCTGTCATTTCTATAAACTGTTCTCTTGCTTCAATACCAACAACACTCTGGAAATCACGAACCATCATTGGGAATGGGTGAGGGCCAAGAACAGAACCGATACAGTAAATACAATCTTTGTATTCTTTACTGTAAGCATCAAATGCAGCGTCAACAGCTTCTTTAAGAGTCTGAAGACCATGAGTAACTTCAACAACATTTGCACCTAAAATCTTCATTCTTGCAACGTTTGGTGCTTGCTTTTTAATGTCAACAGAACCCATATAAATGTCACATTCAAGACCAAAGTATGCAGCGGCAGTAGCAAGAGCAACACCGTGCTGACCTGCACCTGTTTCAGCGATAATTTTTTTCTTACCCATGTACTTTGCAAGAAGTGCTTCACCCATACAGTGATTAAGCTTGTGAGCACCTGAATGGTTTAAATCTTCACGCTTTGCATAGAGTTGAACTTTTCCGCCAAGAGCATCTGAAAGTCTTTCAAGATGTGTAACAGGAGTCGGACGACCCTGAAATTCCTTACGGATTCTGCGAAGCTCTGCAATAAACTTTCTTGACTGACAGATTGAGTAATATGCTTCTGTAATTTCTGCCATAGCATTTTTTAACTTTTCATCAATATATACTCCGCCATATTTACCGAAATAACCGTTTTTGTCAGGATAATTGTTAAAATAAGTATCAAAATCAACATTGTTTAAAATCATAATTATATCTCCTTATCATATATTGCCACCCTTGTCAAAAGGTGGTGGAGGGATTCATTCCCGAGTTTGTAGTCTGCTTATCATAATGTTACGCCATCGTTTAGTTAAAAGTATCATAAAATCATTCCTTATAAATAAAAAAATCTATCCCAAAATATGGGACAGACTAAAATCTGCGATACCACCCAAATTCGCATCACTTGATACGCACTCACTGTGTACTTACATACACTCAGCACTATAACGGTTGCCCTCCGTCGCACCTACTCGTTATTACTTTCAGCTTGCCCTCAAAAGTCCATTCATTGAAATTCTTAATGCTGTATTTTCACCACCAACAGCTCTCTGAAAATAAGAAAAAATCAATTACTATTCTTTCTCATAGGTTTATTGGTTAAATATTAACTTACAAGAATTTTATCACCACAAGTAAATAATGTCAATAGAAAAATTTGGAGTTTTATGAAATCAAAGAAAGGAGCTAATTAAAATCAACCCCTTTCAGTTTTTTAGTTAAATAAATTAAAATTTATTTATTCGTTATCAATTATTTTTCCACAATCTCCACATTACCGATTTCGCTGTTTACATACTCACCGTTTTGGTAATAAGCTTGTGAATTGATATTTACAACAGCGTTTGTCGGTGCATATAAAACAGCTTTCATATCTTGTGGGAGGGTAAGGTTTATGGTGTATTTGTCCGATTTTTCATAATCCAGAGTGATTAAGCCTTTTACACTTGGAACAGTACAATTCATACTGTTGGACAAAGTGTATTGAGGGTCGATTTTAACCTTTTCGTAACCTGCTTCAAGTGGAGTGATACCTGCAAAATGCTTACTCATTATAACGAGAGGGCCACCACTCCATGCGTGATTTTTTGTGCCTCGCCAAGCGTCCCAGAATTCCCAGAGAGTAGAGTAATCTGCATTAACCATACCCTCATATCTGTCCTTAATTCTGTCTTTTGCAGTTTCGTATTCACCCATTTTGCAAAGGGCTTCAAGAACATAGTATTCCATATACGGGCTTGAATTTTTAGTGGTTGTGAGCACGTTTTTAATGGTATTATACTGCTCTTTTTCTGCAAGTCCCGACAAAACTGCAAGAGCATTGGCTCTGTCGTCAGGTTTTTTCACATCATCACTTTTGTAGCCTGCTTCTGTCCAAAGTGCCTTATAGCCCTTTGAGATAGTGTCTTTTCTTTCGGTAATAAATGAGATGTTCTCATCTTTTTCTAAAATCTTTGCCATTTCTTCTGTTGCAGAAAGTACATAGTAAACCCACGCATTTTCGATGGCTGTCATATCTGCCTTATCGCCCCAGTCAGGCCAATCCCACGAGCCTTCACGATGAACGACGAGATTATTGTCACCAATTTCCCACAGATTCAGGTAGTCAACAGATGCACCGTAAACCTTTTCAATAAAAGCCTTGTCACCGGTGTATTCATAGTAGGTGAGGAACCCTACTATTCCTGCAAGCTGCTGAACAGGAAGCTCAAAATAGTCGCCCTGTATAGGTACAACCGTCTGAAGCACATTTGTGTCATCAATGTGAGAAAGCATTGCCTCAACACCCTTTTGATACAGCAGGTATGAGTTACTATCCATTGAATACATTGTCATAATCATTTCACTTGTGACATCGCCCCACCATTGTGCTCTTTCTCTGTCGGGACAATCCATAAAATTGTCACGCATTGTAACATAGAGTGTACGCAGAGATTTTTGCCACAAGGAATTGAGGAATTCGTCATCACAAGTGAAGTCACCACTGAATGAGCTGTCATATCCTGTTTCACGGTATTTAAGAGAAACAACCGTAACGCCTCTTGGTATTTCATAAGTAATATTTTCTCCATTAAACCAGCCTAAAGCCTCAAATTCCTGTTCTCCCTCTTTAGTTATGTAGGTAGTTGAAACTGCACCGATTGGAGTATTTTCTGTTGTTATGCGAATCTTTTTGCCTTCAGGTGCTATGACTTTAAGATAAGGAGTAACCTGTGCATTATATGGAATATCAACGGTGATTTTGTCGCCGAAAAGCCCTTTTACGGTATAGTTTTTATATTCCTTTGAATTTACATAATCTTTAAGACCGTAATCCTTTAAAAATGGTATTCCTCTCGGATAAAGCTTGCCGTAATCACCCTCGCCACCGACACCATATTCGGTTGCATTTTCCCAAGAAGAAAAATCAAAAGTTGCATTGAGCCAATCGCCTATATCTTTTCTTGCATCAAAATAAATACTGTGTTCGGGAAGCCTGTAATTAGGCTTGTAAAAAATGCTGTCACCATAAGCATTGTGTTTTTTTACTTTCCAGCTATTATCGGAAAGTATGGTGATGTCAGAATTTTCCGCTTCAAAAAGGAAACCACCCTGACCACTGCTGTTATAGGAATAGCTTGTTTCATTATCCCAGAACCATACCAAAGCACAAATCGAGTTTTCACCATCTTTAAGATATGGTGAAATATCTATGCTGTCATAATAACAACTGTTTTCATCAGGACCTCGTTTTACGCTTCCCTCAAAAACTACGGTTTCTCCGTTTATGTAAAGCCAATATTTTGAATCAGCTGAAATATGAGCAATAAGTTCTTGAGGAATATTTTCAAGACTTACCTTTTTATTAAAGCACATCCATGTATTTTCTTCTGTAAGATTTTCTTTGTCCCAAATCCAATGAGCCTTCCAATCAGTTTTTTCGCCAGTAGAAATCACTTGGTATTCGGGAATACTGTCGGGAATCTGGTAATCATTTGTATATGGTGTGTTCGTCATATTTCCCCAAAATAAAAGTGGTGAATAATACGAAAAAATAAGACTTGCCACTATTAAAACAGCGGGAATGATTAATAACAGTATTTTTTTCATGGTAACATCTCCTTTACAAGATAATTATACCATCCACAAAACAAAAAGCAACAGTGAAAATACTGTGCAAGGGATTCTTCTGGAGAACTTTTCAGTTAAAAGTGCATAGCGAAGGAGTTGTGTCAAAACTATTGCATTTCTTTTATGTCAATGTTAAAATCATACTGTAAGCAACATCCTGATATGTCGTTAATTAAGGAGGATAAATATGAAAAAATTAATTGCATTAATTCTTTCAATCGTTATGCTATGGTCAGCGTGTATTCCTGCCATCGCAGCAAAATCCGAGGACAAAGGCACACTTAGATTGGTTGTCCCACAGAACTGGGAAATGGACATCGGTGACTCAAGAACTGTTGAAGCAGTTTTCTCGTCTGATGTTACAAACCGAGTTCTCACATGGAGTACAGAACCGGAAAAAATTGCTTCTGTTGATGAATGGGGCAGAGTAACAGCTCTTAGTGAAGGTACTGTTACCGTTACTGCACAGAACTCCGACGGACTCGCTTCTTCTGCTGTTCTCACAGTAACAACTACACCTACAAAAATCAAGGATTCAAACAAGAAAAAGACTGACTACAATGGTGAAGCTGAAGAGGAAAATGATGTTCTTCAGAAAATTGTTACTCGTTATAAAAAAAGTGAAAGTGCAGATGTTCCTGCAAATGTAAAGGATGAAAGCACTTATCAGGATGCAAAAACCGTAACTACTGCTGACGGTGTAGTGTGGGAAATTACGGATTATGGTGTTCTTCGCACAGATAAGAATGCAACTAATTCCCGTGATGTCCAACAGCGATTTATGGGTGACAGATATTTTTATAGTGCTGATTCTGGTAATGGTAATGTTCTCGCTATCTTCCCTGACGGAAAAAACGGTATATGGACAGTCATGGCTGAAGGATATACTCACATCGAAATGGTTGAAATAAATGGTACCGACAAAGCAGCAATTATGAGTGAAAACACTCAGGAAGATGTTGCAAGACGTGGTATGGTAGCAAATTCATACTATAACGAAGCTATCGGTGACTTTGTTCCATCAGAAACTGACAATGATGGCTTGTGGACTGCTATGTATGGCGCAGGCGAGCTTATGCGCTACGCAGTGCTTCGTGATGACCCTAACGCAACAGCTGAGGAAATTGAAAAAGCTCGAAAAACTGCAACTCTTTCAGCGGAAGCAGTTCTCTTCCTTACATATATTTCAATGCGTCAAGGTACTACTGAAAGTTATGTAAGAGCACAAAGAAACGGTAATGTTACAGACTTGAATCTCGGTAAATACTATACATCTGAAGCTCTTCTTGAAGGTGGAGACTATTCACAGAACATCCCCGGCATCAGCCCTGCAGATGCTTTTGAAAAAATGAATAAGACTTATATGAATTACGGTCGTAGAACATACATTATGTCTGTTGACAATCTTGCTGTTCTCAATTCTGATTCATGGAAAGACCCGACTGTTGAAACAGATAATCAATATGCAAAAAGAACAAGACTTCTCGAGGGCTTCTGGGCAAGAACATATTCTCTCAGGGAAGAAGGTTTTGCCCTTGACGGTAATATTTATTGGAGTCACAATGGTGATGGCACTGCAACAGGTGTTTCAACCTTGGACCCATCTGATGATGAATATCTTCTTCACGGTGAAAACTTAAGAGGTGTTGTTGTTGACGCTTCTGGTGAGTTACCTGAAAGACTCTGGAATGACCTTGTGGGCAGTGGTTATGATTTAACTGACATTGTGTATAAGGGAGATACAAGTGCAGACGAAATTATCGGTCATCTCTTTATTTATAAGTTGGCTTATGATATTCTTGGTGAGGAAGACCCTGAACTTAAAGCACTTATTGTGAATACAATGGAAAAGTTCGCTCAGCATCTTGTTGATAACGGATATTCACTTTGTGAAGCAACAGGTCAGCCTACAACCTGGGGTAAGCTCAACAGAACATGCTTCCATAACGGTCAGGCTTTAGGTGGTGCTCCTCTTCAGTCAGCAGTTCTTCTCTCAGCATTCAAGCTTGCTGCTTATGTGACAGGCAACCAGAAATGGGAAGACGAATATCGTATGGCAGCCCTCGACCCTGCATACGAATATGCAACCATTATGACACAGAACTGGGAACGCTATAAAATGGCTATTATGGAATACGCAGCAGATGTATCAACAATTATTCCTTTCTTACTCAGACCACTCATGGAAACTGAAACGATAAAGACCGTATATCGTATGATTCTTAACGATTCCGATGAAGAAATGGCTATGCTTGCTTACTATCTTCTTTTCCAGATGGAGGATGATGAGGAACTTCTCACTTATTACAGAGAAGGTATTGATGACTGGTGGTATTCAATAAGTTTCAGCGAAAATCCACTTTGGTATTATATCTATCAGCTTGCTTATCCTGATGAAGAAAAGACAGACTATTATGGCAACAGCCTTATTGATACTGCTGCATGGTCACTTTCACGTCATCCGATTGAAACAATAAAATATCTTGCAACAAATGAAAACAGAGATGATATCAAAGAACTTGACCTTGAAGCGGATTGTGGAATTGGCGGAACAAATGAACTCAGCTATGACCCGAATGTGAGAAAACCATTGTTCTCAGGAAGCGACAATGAAATTATCAGGCTCATAGGCATTGTTCTTAGTGTATCAAAACTTCAATGGAAAGTTGCTGCTCCGGATGAACGCTCACTCCATAAGTTCAACAGCTTAACTTTTAGGCTTGACGGTGCACATTCACCTAATGAAATGGAAGGTTCCACAACATACACTCTTCCATACTGGATGGGTAGATATCACGGTATGTTGAAATAGTAAAGGCAATATCAGAATAAAATATATAAAGAGAAGCAGACCGGTTTGAACTGCCCCAAATTGTGCGGACAGTACAAAAAAGCACCTAATGGTAGATAAAATTAAAAATTAAGCAACAAACTGATTTCGTTTTTCTAACGGAGTCAGTTTTGTTTTTAGTTGAATTCTTTCATTGTTGTAGAAATGGATATATTCACTTATGAGGATGCGAGCATCCTCATAAGTTCGCAACTTTGTTCGATAGATACATTCTGTTTTAAGAATAGAAAAGAAATTTTCAGCCATAGCATTATCATATGGGTTACCACGTCTTGACATTGATGGCGTTATGCCGTATGATTTTGTCAGGTTAAAATATGCTGGTGATGTATATTGAAACCCTTGGTCACTGTGGAGCTGCAACTCTGCAGTGACTTTTTCTTTTCTCTTGGCTGCTCTGATAGTACTTAATACAAGGTTTATGTTTTGTTCAGTTCCTGTCTTGTATGCTACTATACTGTTATCATACAAATCTCGTATTACAGAAAGATACAATGTTCCTTGTTGTGTTTTGATATATGATATATCAGTAACCCATTTTTGATTTGGTCTATCTGCATGAAAAGCTCTGTTTAATAGATTTGGGTATCTATGAAGATAATCACCGTAATTGCGATATTTCTTTCTTCTGATTACTGATAACAAATTGTATTTCTGCATTACTCTTAACACAGTCTTTGGATTATGGTGTATTCCTTGTCTTTCAAGCCATATATGTACTCTGCGATAACCATATGTTTTACCGCACTTATCCTGACATTCTCTTATCTTTTCAGCTAATGGTAAATCCTTTGCAGGTATATCCATTCTTTTTACATAGTCATAGTAACCACTTCTTGATACATTGAAGAAACGGCACATTTCACTTATTGAATATTTATCTTTATGACGATAGACAACCATAAATTTCACACTTGTTCTCACTTCCTTTCTGTGAGCGAGAGAAAATCCCGCAATAACTCATTCTCCATTTTTAGCCGTTTGTTTTCATATTTGTATTCTTGTAATGTTTTTGCAGGTTTTCTTCCTCGTTGTTTTGGCAATATACTCTTTTTTGATATTGTTCCTATCCAACATTGTATTGCATACCTACTTATGCCATATTTTCTACTCAATTCACACTGTGATAATCCTTCTTTATACTCTGTGAGTATCTTTTCCCTTATTCCTTGCGGATACTTTTTCATGCCTTTTATCCCTGACATAACAAAACCTCCTATGGTAGTTTCCATTCTACCATAGGAGGTGCTTTTTTTCTATTGTCCGTTTTTACTGGACTTGTTCAGTTCGGTCTGCTTTTTCCGTTAGTTCTGTTCTTTAAATATATTTATTACTCTCAAAACGGTAAAGGCTATTATCCCAACAGTCAGTGCCGTTTCCAATATTTTTAGAATCATTATTGAATTTTCCAGCCGTGTTATTGTGTTTATATCTTTACTCAGATTCATAATATTATTCTCCACTCGTTAATAGAACTCCGTGTGCAATTCCCGGTACGCTTTCTCCTTGTAAAGATGAGGTTGTTGAAAGGAGCGCGCCTGTGCCGACAAAAAGAACTTTTTTGAGTTCCTTTGATTGTAGCCTTTTCATAATGTGGGAATTTATTACCGACGCACTGCAACCACAACCTGAACCGCCTGCATGCATATCTTGATTTTCAAGGTCATAAATCATAAGTCCACAATCATTGTGAACTTTGGAAATGTCAATCCTAAAATCTTTTTTTAACAAATCAATCAAAAGCTCGCTGCCAACTTTACCTAAATCCCCGGTGAGAATTAAATCGTAATCTTCAGGCACAGTTTCAGTATCATTTAAAAAACTCTGTATGGTTTCTGCCGCAGCCGGGGCTAATGTCAAGGGTGGACTATAAATTTTTAAAAATTGAACGAATAATAACAAGTCATACTTGACATAATAAATACATATTTGTATAATAAAAGTACAAATCTGACTTATTATTTGGAGAATGTAATATGAAGATTACTAATTTAAGCAACGAAAAAGTTATATTATCAGAGATGGGAAATCGTATTCAACAATATCGTGTTTCAATGAATATTACACAGGCAGAATTTGCAAAAAGTTGTGGCATTTCATTAAAAACACTTGCTCGTATCGAAAATGGCGATGACCTTAAAATATCCAATCTGATTAAAATCTTGAGTGAACTTGGTATTTTAGAAAATTTGAATATATTAATTCCGGAACCCCAACCGGATTACAAGGCAATGTTTGAAGAAAAAACAACAAGAAAACGTGCGAGACCTGACAAGAAAAAGACGGATGACAATTGGGTATGGGGAGAAGATAAGGAGGATGAAGAATGAGCAATGTAAATACGGTTCGTGTTAAAATGTGGGGAACAACCATCGGTTATCTTCATCAGGAGGATAACGGAATAGTTGGATTTCAGTATGATGACGACTTTTTAAAGAGCAATATTGAAATTTCACCCGTTAAAATGCCATTATCATCGGTTACTTATTCATTCCCTTCTTTGCCTGAACAGACTTTTCATGGTTTGCCGGGTATGGTTGCCGATTCTCTTCCTGATAAATTCGGTAATATCGTTATAAACAGATATCTTGAAAGTCAGGGAAGAACAGCAGATAGTTTGTCTGTTATAGAAAAGCTTTGTTATACAGGCAAAAGAGGTATGGGTGCGTTGGAATATGAACCATCGCAGGAAATTACAAATATGAATGAAACTGTTGACCTCGATGCGTTAACCAAATTAGCGTCTGAAATATTGTCTGAAAAAGAACAGATTCACATTGGAAAAAACGACAATCTTATGGCACAGTTAATGGAATGTGGTTCTTCTGTTGGTGGTGCAAGAGCAAAAACTCTTATTGCATGGAATCCTGAAACAGATGACATTCGTTCAGGACAGGTTGATGCAGGCAAAGGATATGAATACTGGCTGTTGAAATTTGATAATATCAAAAACAATAAGGACAAAGATTCGCGACCAGATGGTGGTGAATATACAAAAGTGGAGTATGCTTACTATCTTATGGCCCTTGATGCGGGTATCGAAATGAGTGAATGCAGACTTTACAAAGAAAACGGTAGTGCTCATTTTATGACAAAGCGTTTCGACCGAAAGGGTATAAAGGGTGAAAAACTTCATATGCAATCCCTTTGTGCTTTGGCTCATATGGATTTCAATTCACCAAGGGTTTATTCTTATGAAGAAGCTTTTGCTGTGATGAAACAGCTTAAACTTCCATATAATGATTTTCTGCAGTTGTTTAAACGAATGGTGTTTAATGAATATGCAAAAAACTATGACGACCATACAAAAAACATATCATTTCTTATGGATAAAAAAGGGAAATGGTCGTTGTCCCCTGCCTATGATGTAACTTTTTCGTACAGAAAAGACAGTATATGGGTTAAGGCACATCAAATGCTCATTAACGGAAAATCTGATAACATAACTAAAGAGGATATGCTGTCAGTCGCTGAAAAAGTAGGCATAAAAAAATCCGATGCAGTAAAATGCATAGAACAAGTTAAACAATCTGTTTCAAAGTGGGAAACCTTCGCATTACAGGCAGATTTGTCAGACAGTAATATTCAAAAAATCGAGAATATATTGGGTGCATAACAAACTTTTGCGAAAATCAACACAACGCCCCGCGCCGCTGTCCGTACCTGTTTTTGCACAGAGATTTCATGTGCCCCCACCCCAAGGGGTGAAATTTTCACCCATATCGCAAAATGGGTTAAAAATATTTCCACCGTGTACATTTTTTCGCCCGAATTTGCGTTTTCCGAAAAATATTTCCAACGGTGTACTTTTTTATGTTAAATGCGTCGTAACGCATCTTATTTTCAGTTTTAATAGGAATAGGCTTTTAAGTTTTATTACAGATAAATCATCTGTGAGTTGTGTGAAAGCCTTGCTGACAAGGTTTCAATCACGTGTCGGTCTGCCTTCATTTCATAAAAAATCTCGTATAAAATGAAAAGAAAAGCAAGCTGACCTTAAAACCAACTTGCTTTTTTATTAGGTATTATTAATCGTTCTCTTCTTGTGGTTCTTCTTCCTCTCTGCGATATTCACTATCGTCCCAATTATATACATACTCGCCCCGGTCGATACTAAAACCGTCTTTATCTATATATTCATATTCGCTTGAGTCATAATTAAAACACCATTTTGACATAAGAATACCTCCTTAATCGTTAAGAACATACTGCAACATTTCATATGCTGCAGTTTTTTTTGCATCTTTTTTTGATGGGGATTTTGCAGAGAAAGATTTGGTTTTTTCTTCTATGTTGCAAACGCTTTCCCACACGGGGTTGCCATCCTTATCATAGGTTTGTTGAAAATCATAAGTAGGAATTGAAAAATAACCTCGACGAGCCAAAATTTCTAGTTGATTGATTGCATCTTCTTTATTTGGATTATCAATTTCATCACAAATTGAAAGCCACAGACCATTCTTGCAAAGATAATCATAAGCCAACTTGCAGACATTTCTTCTTGCTTCAGTTTGCGATATGCCAAACCCTCTGAAAATTGGAAAGTCATCTGATAATTTCAAAAGACAATGATATTTTGTTTTGTGTATTTCTTGGTCAATAAAGCTTTCAGGTTGTTGATTTATTACTTGAAATCCATCATACCAAGAACCTTCATAGCTACGTTTATCAAAGTGATATAAAGGAACACCATTTACTTTTATATACGACCATTCCTGAATCATTGAAACATAGTCTTCAGTTTCTTCGTCTGCAAGAATACTTTCAGGTGATAACATAACTCCAACTGCATTCTCCAAAGTGTCCATATCCCAATTACTGTCTATTGCAATAGCACCGAGGATAGACTCAAATAAGTCCTCTTTTACAGAGTTTTCTTCATTGATATTTTGAAGAATATCACCCTTGCCCATCAACAGATAATCAGCCAAACCTAAATCGTCAATGCGATTTGCTAAAGTTTTCTTCTGAACCAACAATTTTTTAGTTTCTGTCAATTCTGCTTCTGAATATTCAGAAATAAAAGTGTTTTCTTTGGGAAAAGATTTTTTCTCGATTTCATAAGACCAGCTGTTTTTTAGTTTGGGGTCAAATTTTTTATGAAGTCCTACCGAGTTGCTGTTTTGAGTAATTAAAAGCTTGACGGCAAATAAATCTAACACCTTATCACCGATAAACTCTAACACCTCATTGTTTTCTCCACCGTTTTCTTCTGAATAAGAGCGTCTTATAAACGCTTGCTGCAATAAGTCCAAATTTTTGAACTCATAGCCAATTTGACTTTGAATAAACATCAAATCATTTTGTTTCATAATAAAAAATCCTTTCAGTAAATATTTACTAAAAGGCATAATTATATCCGACAAAAAACACTACCCCTGTGCACCAAGATAGGAAATGCCGGACAACATAGATTAAATTTAATTCTTTGTTTTCGGGTGTTTACAGATGTTCACTTTCATAAACAAAAATAAACGCACAGAAACAATGTCTAAAATTTAAAATATTATGCCTTTATTAAGCCCATCCTTAATCAACTCAATGATGTACTGACGGTGGTTGTCCAAGTCATACACCGTCCCACGCATGGCTTTGTAGAAATCATCCTCCGTCTTCCTCCACCAGTTCCGAACCACCGACGCAGGCAAGTGCAACCGCCGACCGGTATCCGCCATGGTCAACCCATCACTTTTACACTCCTGTATCTGCCGATACTGTTCTGATGTAATCATCATTACCTCCTATTTAATTGTAAAATATTTTGTATAATTGCAGTTTTATGTATAATTCATGGTTTTTTCGCACTCAAATTTTCAATTTTATACACCACAATTATTAGCTACCTCAACCCTCCTTTCAGTGACAACGCTATTGTAACTCTCATAGGAAAATATAGCAAGAATTTTCAAAAAACGTTACTATCAGTAACACATCGTTACTATCAGTGACTGTTCAATGTTGCGAAAAAAATATAAAATAATTTGAAAGTGGTACTGATAGTACGGTACTTGTACTATCAGTACATTTTAAATTGGATAAAAAACAAGTAAGATATATATGAAAGTGAGGTGATATAAATGAGAGCAGTAAAATACAATAAACTTGTTCGTGATAAAATTCCTGAAATGATAGCAGTTTTAGGAGCATCATCTGATATAGAATTGGTTAGTGGTGAGAAGCTTTTGAAAACTGTAGATGAGACTATAGATATGACATTAGCGGGTTATCATGAAAAGCAAAGTGTACAAGAATTAATTGACCTTGTTGAATTAATTTATGTTGCTGCTGAAGCCCGTGGTTATACAGCTGACCAGTTTGATTCATGGCGTTTGAATGCAAGAAAAGATTACGGCGGTTATGACAAAGGATTTGAACTGACTGTGGTTTATGAGAATGATGAATAATTAACACAAAAGAAACAGCACCTAGATGGCAGGTGCATTTTTTGTAGTTTGTTGTCACAAAAAGAAGCAAAAATACGATTATTATATATAAGGTATAAAGTCGTTTTGTAACGTCGCAAAATGGTTTGTTATTGAAAGATTTTCTTGCAAGTGATATAATAATTATAGATTTATATCACAAGGCAACTTCACTTGTGAGCCGTTATTTATGTAATGATAGCATCACAGATTTTATTAACATTGATGACAATTCTGTATATGCTGAATTATGCGTTAATTACCAGAGGATTTCTCTTATTACCACAAGAGAGGAAAAGAAAGGAAAGGTGTGTATGACCGCATCTGAAATATTTCAGGAATGTATAGGTAAAAGATTGCCACCATTGGTGATGGGATATGAGCCATATAAAGGAAAATATGAGACTTTTCCGTATCATCACGCAAATAGAGAAGATTTCGAAATGATGTTTGCATCATTATTGTTTGATGCTATAATTTTTTATGCATATGAAAAAAGTGAAATTGAGCATTCCCATACTCGCGGTAAATTTAATGACCTTCACAAAGCTGCACGTGCGGCATACGAAAATCGTGTTCCCAAAACCGAGGCCATCAATGATGGCTTAATGGGTGAATTGGCTCTTGATAGTTTTATAAAATGCTTTTTTGAAAACATGGAGCTACTTTATTCTCGCGTTAAGTATTATGAAAGATATCCACAAAAAGAGGCCGACGCTCCAAGAAAAGGACACGAAATCAAAGGGTATGATGGATTGTTATTTTCTCTTGAAAAAGGCCGGAAATATATGTGGGTGGGGCAAGTGAAAACTGGAACATGGGAGTATTGTTTCAGGGGCATTAAAGAAGATATAAATAAAAGCATTCTAAAACACTATTTTGCCAGTGCAATGGCAATTATGGCGGATATTATGATGGCAACATCTGATGTATCAAAAGAGTTGAAGGAAATTATTGATGAATTAAATGATATTCTTTTTGATTATCCAAATCAGAGTGAAGAACGTAATGCCAAAATAATTGAATATTTTAAGGAAAATGACATTGTTATACGTATACCTTGCTTGATTATTGCGGAAGAAAAAGAGTATGCTGATTCGGACAAATTATTGGAGTCCATAAAAGAACGTTGCACAAAAGCGTTTGATGGTTTTTGCGAATATAACGATTGCGAGCTTGATGTAGAAATAATGCTTATGGTTTTTCCTGTTAGAGACTTGCGAAAATTAAGACAAGCATTTTTGGATGAAAGGACTTGTGAAAAGAGTGACGGAACTTAATAAGTACATAAAAGAGTTGCTTTCTCTTATAAATATGCCAGAACTATCCATTGACCAAATCACTCGTATGAAAGATTTGGTGTGCTTTATTTCTGAAAAAAAGAAAACTTGTATTGTGCCAGAAGAACAGAGTGAACGTTTGGAGTGTGTTTTATACTCCGCTAGTGTTCGTATGCGAACTTTTGGATATAATAGGCTAAATTCATATTCTGCCGACAAAATTAACACTGATGTAATTGCTCAAATTAAAGACGATTGTGTTGCTAATTATTATAAAACTGAAACTGGATATATTTTAGATAGACATCAAAAGGAAGTACTTGATTATTTTGAAAAAAATCAGGGGCGTCTGTTTTTAAGTGCACCAACTTCGTTTGGAAAAACGTTTTTGTTGAAAGAAATCATATATCGTCACTATGAAAACTTTGATAATGTAGTGATTGTTTTACCAACAGTTGCACTTCTTATGGAAGTCACTGATGATGTTTCATCTTTTTGCAAAAGGACTTCACTAGAATATACTTTTGTGAATTCAGTATACAGAGATTTAGAAATAGGTGAAAAGAATATATTTATTCTTACACCCGAAAGAGTATTGCGTTTGTTAGCTGTTTATCCAGAATTGGATATTCAATTCTTTTTCTTTGACGAGATTTATAAAATTGACGAAGACATTGCCGCACGTGGCGATGATGATGTTAATGAAGTTATTAATATTGGTAATACAACAAATAATTCTCACAGTAAAAGAGACAATCATCGTGCTGTGGCGTTTAGGCTTGCATTATATTTTTTGCTTCAAAAAGCGGATTGTTGTTATATTGCGGGTCCGTTTATTAATTTGCAAACCATAAAATCAGGCTTTTACAATATGCTAAAACGGCATAATATTGCGCCGATGGAGATACATTTTGAGCCTACATTAAAGAACAAGTATTATTATACTGGTAAAACATTAACGCTTGTATCTCCGTTTGAAAACGAAGAAACCATAACACAAACAAAAAACAAAGAAGAAAGATTAAACTATATTATTGATTATTTGGGTATAAATGAAAACAATCAAGCAATTGTATATTGTTTATATCCGAGATACACCGAAAACTATGCCAAAAATTACTGTTCCACATTACAAGAACAAATTACTCCAAAACAAGAAACACTTCTGTTTATAGAGCATTTAAAAGCGAACTATAGCTTTTTGTATGGTAATAACAAGAAAAATTCTGTTGATGATTGGAATTTTTTATACGCGTTAGAACATAATGTGGGCATACATAACGGAAAGTTTCCAAAATATTTTCAACGTGAAATTATGAATCTTTATAATTTAAGACAACTTCCTATTTTGTTTTGCACATCTACGATTGTTGAAGGCGTAAATACAAATGCAAAAACAGTTATCCTTTATAATAATCCAACCGGTGACAATGATTCTGGGAAAAAGTTTTTGCTTTTAAATATAAACGGACGTGCAGGAAGATATTTACGACATTTCGTCGGTAATATTGTTTATTTAGATTCGGGTAGCACAAAAATTGAAACTGTGGATAACATTTCTCTAGATTTTAAACTTTATAGTGATGATGTTTTGCTAGACCTTCTCGATTTGGAAAGTGTTAATGACAGCGATTTGAATGTTGAAAATCAAAGAAGAAAAGCTGCGATTACTTTGGATAAGCGGCTGTTGCCTGATACAGTTTTTGAACAAAACCGTCTTATTGAACGTCAAAAGCAAGAGAAAATATTGCGCAAACTCTGTGAAAATAAGGTTTTTTATAGATTGCGTGGCATTGAAAGTGCTTCTGTTTTTCAATTTATGTCCCAGTATTTTGAAGTTATATTGAGTGTTTGGGCATCAATAGGTGAAATACAGGCGACTCAGATTGAGGCGATTAAGTTCTTTGCACAAAACTATGCAAACAATGGATATTCAGGCGTGCTGAAATACAAGTTCGATAATTATGCAAGATATAAAAATGTCAATCAAATGGATGAAGATTATGTAAATGATACTTACAAAGAGGTGTTTAGTAATGTAAAAGACACTATTGAGTATCAGCTTCCCAGAATTCTGAGCTTATTTGAAACACTGATTAATCGTGCATATGAGTTGCGAGAGAAACCGTTAGCCATTCCTCTTGATATGAGCAAAATTATTCGATACTTTGAAATTGGAGGACAAACTGAACTTGGTATTGATATGATTGAGCGTGGTGTTCCAATTATAACTGTCCGTAAGATTGAGAAAAAGCGTATAATTGGTGAGTCATTAAGTGCTCAACAGAAGAACCTGAAAGATAATACTCAAAGGTTTATGGCTGATTTAGATGAGTATGAAAAATTTTTGTTAAAGAAGTATATAGAAGAGCAATGCTAAGCGAGGTAATATGATTAAAGAAATAATTCATGACCCGATTTTATTAGCAATAAAATCGGAAAAGGCAACAATTGAAGATTTGCAGGTGGCGCAGGATTTGCTTGACACTCTCACTGCTAATGCTGATGGTTGTGTTGGTATGGCGGCTAATATGATTGGTGTACATAAGCGTATCATCTGCTTCGATGATAATGGTAAATATATGACTATGTTAAACCCCGAAATCATTAAAAAGTCAGAACTTTACGAAACTGAAGAGGGCTGTCTTTCATTACTTGGTGGTCCTCGTAAGTGTAAGCGTTATAAATGCATAAAAGTGCAGTGGCAGACGGCTGAATTCCAAACCCGAATCAAAACCTTCACAGGCTGGACAGCACAAATCATTCAGCACGAAATCGACCACTGTGATGGAATTTTAATATAGGAAATAATAAAGGAGAATTATTATGAAAGAAATAAAGTGCCCTAATTGTGGCGAAGTTTTTCAGGTAGATGAATCTGGTTATGCTGCAATAGTTCAGCAAGTGCGTGATGATGAGTTTAATAAGGAACTTGAACGCCGTGCAAAAGACCTTGAATCTATGCATGAAAATGATTTGCAGATTGCACGCATGGAAAAAGAAAAAGAACAGGCTGATATTTTAGCAAAAAAAGAAAATGAACTTGCTGAAAAGAATAAAGAAATTGCAGAATTAAAAGCAAAAATTAGTGCTAATGAAACGGAAAAGAAATTAGCAGTAACAGAGGCTGAACAGAAAAAAGAGAAAGAACTGTCCGAAAAGACAACTGAAATTATTGAACTTAAAGGTAAATTAGAAAGCAAGGAATCGGAAAGCAAATTAAAAGAAACTGCTCTTAAAGAAAAATACGAAGAACAGTTAAAAGATAAAGACGAACAGATAGCTTACTATAAAGACTTTAAAGCTCGTCAGTCAACGAAAATGGTTGGGGAAAGTTTGGAACAACATTGTCTTACACAATTCAATACCATAAGAATGACAGCGTTTCCGAATGCTTATTTTGAGAAAGATAACGATGCTAAAAGCGGTAGTAAAGGAGACTTCATTTTCAGAGAAACTGCAGAGGATGGAACAGAATTTATTTCTATTATGTTTGAAATGAAGAATGAAAATGAAACTACCTCAACAAAGCATAAAAACGAACATTTCTTTAAAGAATTAGATAAGGATAGAAATGAAAAGGGATGTGAATATGCGGTTCTTGTGTCAATGCTTGAAATGGATAATGAATTGTATAACAATGGTATTGTTGATGTGTCTTATAAATACCCAAAAATGTATGTTGTAAGACCACAGTTTTTTATTCCAATTATTTCTTTACTTAGAAATGCAGCATTAAACTCGTTAAAATATCAACAGGAATTACAGATTGTAAGAAATCAGCAACTTGATATTATTAATTTTGAAAACAATATGAATGTGTTTAAGGAAGGTTTCGCAAGAAATTACGATTTGGCAAGTCGTAAATTTAACGATGCAATTGCAGAAATTGATAAATCAATTGCACAATTACAAAAGGTTAAAGATGCTTTAACATCCTCCGAAAGAAATTTACGACTTGCCAACGATAAAGCACAAGACCTAAGTATAAAAAAACTAACGAAAAATAGCCCTACCTTAAAAGCAATGTTTGATGATTTGAAGAAGAATGAATAATTAAAGCGTTGGGTGTAAATCTTTAATCGTTTATAGGAAAACGGAAGCAGGTAATAAAAAACTGCTTCTGTTTTTTTGTTTAAAAACATATATATGGAAGCATTTGCTGGATGAGATTTTGTAATCAAACAAATTATATAGTTTTATTTTGTCACAAAATGTTGAAATAAAACGATTATTAATATGGATAGGTGTGTAGAAGATGAGAGGAGAATTCTTGTATGCAATCTTATAGTAATGTTAATGGTAATTCGAATGTTGAAGCTTATGAAATAGGTGATACTTACATTGAAGTTAAATTTGGAGGTAAAGCAAGAACATATCGTTACTCATATGGTTCTGCTGGAATGGTACATGTTGAAGCAATGAAAGAGTTGGCAAAACAAGGGCACGGCTTAAATTCATATATAATGAAAAACGTGCGTTATGGATATGAAAAATAAATGATTGTTTTCTGCACACTTATCCGTCCTATTTTCATTGCGTTCAGATAATTGAAAAAATAGTTTTATATAAATAATACAGGAAAGTGTCGTGAAAGAAAAATGAGTATAGAAACAATAAAAATAGAAAATTGCAACAATATTAAATCTTGTGATTTCACTATTGGCAATCAAATGCTGAATATAAAATATGCTATTAATGGAACGGGAAAATCTACCATATCAAAAGCAATAAAATTATCTTCAGATAATGAAAGACTAAATTCTTTAACTCCTTTTGCAGCTGCTAACCATAATGACGAGGAACATAAACCTAAAGTTTCAGATTTAAGATTTCAAAATGTTGCTGTATTTAATGATGAGTATTTGAAAAAATGCGTATATCAAAAGTCTGAACTTTTAGAAAACACATTTGAAATTATGATATATAGCGATAGGTATTATAATTTAAAAACAAGTATTGAGGAACAATTAAAAGATATAAAAGCAATCGCACGTGATAAAAACGACGTTAGTAAAATTAAAGAAAGAATGAGTTCTTTGTGCAACTTGTTAGTTGTTAACGGGGATAATAGAACTTTATCACGAAGACAATCTGCAATAAAGAGTGTTTTCAATAATAGTAAAGGTGCATTGTTTAATCTGCCAACAGAATTAACTGAGTTTAAACCATTTGTTGATGATGCAAACGGTGTTGAGTGGGCAGCGTGGAAACTAAATGGTATAAATAAATTTAGTGAAAAGGGAATATGTCCATATTGTGCTGGTGAGCATACAGAAAATACGAAACGAAAATCACAGATATTTAAGGATTCTTTTGATGAAAATAGTATTAATTTTTCAAACAAATTGCGAGAATTTTTAGAAGAAATTGGTGAATATATTGATGATAAAAAATTACGATTACTTTTAGATTCAATTAACTCTACGTTTAATCGTGATGAGTTGGAATCTGAATTAGTAAAATTGAGTTGTGAGGCACGTTATCTTCTTTCAAAGTTACATAATTTAGCGGATTTTAATGGTTTTACAATTGACCATAAAAATATGAATGAGTTTCAAAACAAATTCCAAGAGATGATTATAGAAGAGACAGCGTTAGATTATTTTAATACAGATTTATTCTTAAAAGAGGTTAGAGAATTAAATGAACAAGTAAAAAAAGTATTAGATATGATTGGTCAATTAAAAGGACAGGTTGCACAATTTCAAAATTATCTTAATCAACAAATTAGGCTTAGAAAGACTGACATAAACAACTTCCTGACATCCGCTGGGTTTAATTATGAATTTGATATTATAATTGAAAATGAAAATCAAGCACACGCTGTATTAAAATATAAATTGGAAGACGGCACAGTTAAGGATGTTTCTGTGCCTGATAGACATCTAAGCTGGGGTGAAAAAAATGCATTTGCATTACTCATGTTTATGTATGATGCAATTAGTAAGAACGCGGACCTTATAATATTAGATGATCCAATTTCCTCATTTGATAGTAACAAAAAATATGCAATAATAAATCGTTTGTTTAAAACTGGTGATAGAGAGAATAGTTTGTACCAAAGAACAGTGATATTATTGACTCATGACTTCGAACCAGTTATTGATTATGTTCAAGTGGGTGGTAAGCAAAGTAGTGAATATATTAGAGCTGATTTTTTAGAAAATATAAATGGAATAGTTCTTGAAAAGGGCATTGAAAAAAATGTTGATATGATGTCAATGGTTGTTTTAATGAAAGAATTAGCAAGTGACTCTAATATGGTTATGCCAGTAAGGATTGGATGCTTAAGAAAGTTTTTTGAGCATACGGTGAAATCTCCACGAGAAAATAGTCCCGCATATAATGTTCTATCCAGTTTGGTGCATGGTAGAGAAAAACCGTCTACAGATAATGAGGGTAAGGATTTAATGAGTGAAATCGATGTTGGCAAAGCAGAAACCGAAATTAAAAATTATATTAGTGACTTTAATTATGATGTGGCATTAGCTGGCTTATCTTTAGAAAAACTAATTGATATGTTTGAACAGGAACAGAATGATTATTGTAAATTATTAATTCTACGTGCATATATCGAACAAAGCGAAGATGCTCGAAAGAGATTGATAGATTCTGATGATATTTTAAGAAAATTTGTCGATGAAACCTATCATATTGAAAATGATTATGTATATTCGTTGGATATTCGAAAGTTTAATATAGTGCCCAAATATTATATTGATGCATCAAAACAATTTATAGGAAACGAGAAAATGTTGCTTAAAAAGTAAAAATAAGCACTCTGGATTTATACAAACCAGAGTGCTTATTTTTGTTGTTGCAAGCAAAGATGTCTATGGTTTTTCATCAGGTTCGGTGAATTCTACTGTGAGTGTCCACTTGTCATCAAACGGACTGTGAGTGCCGAAACCGCCATAAAAATCTCTGACAAGTGGGAGTGTTTCAAGTGTTGATGCATCCCAATTTTTAAGTTCATTTTCAGTTGCGTTTTCAAGTCCAAGAAAATTAAGAGCACCTTTATCATGTTTCGCAACTAACTTGTTGATTTCAGCGGGGTCTACCGGTACAACGCCTTCGCATTTGCACACATATTCATTTCCTGCGGTGATGAAATCATCAATGATTTTTGTCTCAATTTCTTCACGGAGTTCAGCAAGTGTATCTGACAATTCTTCAACTGAATTGAGTGGAATGTTATTCCTAACAGCATTGTTGTAAATCTTGCTTATTTCAAAAGAAACAATTCTTCTACAGTTAAAACACTCGGCAGGTTCACCGTCGTTGTAATCGATAGCAATATACAAATCAATAAGCATCTTCGTCCACCTCCTCTCTGTCGGGTTTTGGATTTTTTACTTTTTTCAAGTAAGCATCGTAATGCTTTTTCACTTCTTTTATTGCCATTTCAATGTCTTTTTCAGAAAAGCCATCTTTCCTGAGTTTAGCAATAACTGAATTGACAATATCATCGCTTGTGATTTTCATTGTAACAATCCTTTCTGTTTCAACGAATTATTCATCGTCTTCTGATTTTGTAATTGGGTAACCAAAAAATGCGAACTCTTCCTTGATGTTTTCTCTTGCTTTTTCCATTGTTATGGTACCAAGAGCTACAGCGATAAGATTTGTGAAAATGATTTCTTTTCTTGTAGGTCTCATAGGTTTTTCACCTCCTTTCAGTGATTTTTATATAAAAGAAAAAGCCCTTGCAACAAAAACTGTTGCAAAGACTTTCTTTTATTCATTTGTTTCTATTGTATAGTGTAGCACGGATTGACAGTACACTTCAATACACTTTAATACACACTTTTACAATCTTTTCTATTTTACAGTATATCATATGTCAATACTCTCATTCAATCACATTTACTCTCAAGTTTGATATTTTATATTATAGCAGAGACGAGGAGTCCGTTTCAATTCGATTTAGTCCGAACTTTTATTATTTCTATTATAATAATATCATAAAAGATAACTTTATTTCAATTGATTTTACTTTATTGTTTTTATGTTTCTTCATTATATATAATATCACATGTCAATAGTCTCATTCAATCCGATTTAGTCTCATCTTTTGAATTTTACAACTTTTTTAAATAAATATGTAAATATAACTTGACTTTTACTCCTTTCAGAGTGATATATAGACACGCTGAAAGGAGGTTTTTTATGACAATTTTGGAAGACCTGTATTACGGGAACATTGTTCCTGCAGACAAGGGCATAAAGAAGGGGAGTGAGTATTCCAAGCTGTTGAACCTTGCTGCACGGAATGAAGAAAAGTTATCTGCCACACTCACAGAAGAACAGAAAATCCTGTACAGGCAGGCTTTAAGTATATTCCGGTTTTTTAGTGGAAATTCAATGGGGATCAATGATTTTATTGTACTGCAGGAAGGAGAAATCATTCACAATACGATCATACAGGCTGACAACGGATATTCATATTGTCAGGTGAACGGAAAATACCGGAACTGGAATGATTTCCATAATATGATACTTCATGTGTTCACGAAGGAATATTTCGATGTGTTGAACAGGAACAGTAGTGGGATCGAAAAATTTATCCGGATAGATGGTAATACCTGTGCGATCTTAGCCGACAAAGGGTCTGTGCCCGGTTACGGGATCGTGCCGGATACATATGAACTGGTTTCTGCATCAGAGGATGAGATTGTTTTTGACGTAACCTGCGGCTATCAGAACGGGACAGATCCGGATACCGGTGAAGCTGTTATAGAGTACAGAACATTTGAGGTTATCCTACAGAAAACAGAAGAGGGCTGGCGATTCAGTGAATTCAACTGTGGGGCTTGGTACAGAGAATTACCCTCTTGATATTGAAATGTAGACTATCCATGCAGGAACGGGATTTTACATAGTATATGGAGTATAATTTCCTGGAAAGAGCTGTATCAGAGTACCGGACAGTATCCGGATCGCAGATTACCTGTGTATGTAAGACCTGTGCAGAATTTCAAAGACATTACAAATACATGAATATACTAATTAATGGATTACCGGGAGTATGACCGTGATTTACGTCTTAAATATGATACAAATCCTGGAAAATGAAGATGAAAGAGAATATTTTTCAGGATTATATGATACATATGCCGCCAGAATCAAAAAAACAGTAAAACGCTATATCTATAACGATTCCGATGCGGATGATGTGGTGGGACTGATCTTTATGAAGATTCTGGAGGATAAGGACAGCTTTGCAGATGCGGACGATATCATGGCAGCCCGTATCATTTTCAGAAAAACAAAAAATGTCTGTATCAATATGATCAAAAAGAAAAAACTTCCCTGTATTTCCATCTCTGATATAGTTGAAGATCAGGACGGAAATACAGATGATCTGGAGATTCCTGATGATACAGATATTTCCGAAAATCTGGTGAATACGGAGTCTGTTCAGAAACTGCAGACAGCTATAAAGAGTTTGCCGTTGCTTCATCAGGAAATCATCAGGCTGAAATTTGAGGATGAGCAAACCAATGTGCAGATTGCGGACAGTCTTGGCATGAATGCATCCACTGTAGGAACCATATTAAACCGCAGTATGAAAAAACTGCGGAAAATCCTGGAGGAATATTATCATGACTAACGAGAATACGAATTTTAATATGTTGATGCGTCAGGTTGTCAGAAATTGTACGGCAGAAGAGTTTGAAGAATTCCGGACCGGAGATGTGACGGGGGTAACAGTTCATCCGAGAATCCGCCGGAAAGTAAAAGCGGCCATCCGCCGGATGTACAGACAAACATCCATGGGATGGCAGATTGTAAAACGAACTGCTGTGGCTTGTCTTGTGATTATTACAATAGCATTTGCTTCTGCTATGTGTATCCAGCCTATACGGGCAGGTCTGTGGAATGCAATTCTGACATGGTATGAGGAGTG
>CALCTT010000050.1 GCA_937906895.1 uncultured Clostridia bacterium
TGTTCAATCAACAAATACCATTACAACCGAGATAGATTTCGGTAACGAAACACTCCCCGTCACAATTGATTATGTAAAGCTTGGCAACAAGATTTACGGTATAGGTCTTTTTGTGGCAGAGCAGGGTGAAGAAATTTATTTCTATAATTTGATGGTTTTCAAGCTCACAAATCTTCCTGCCGAGTATGAAGAAGAGGGCAAGGCTTTACTTCTTGCAACAACAAGCCGAAACGCTCTGACTCAAGGTGATATTCTGTGGCCCGAAAGCTTTACTATTGACCTTGAAAGCGGAAAAACCTCAAGATTTTTGAAGATTATCAATCGTAGTATTGACATAAACACAGGTGCGGGTGTTACAGATTTCTGTATGCTCACACAACAAGGCTATAATTCAACTGCAAGTCAAATTCCATTTATTACTGCCCGCGAATATGAGCAGGGCAGCGGATTGCAGGATATTTTCGTGAAGAACGGCAAAAAAGAAAGTCTTTTTGCAGAGAATGTTTATGGTAAATTCTTGCTTACTGATGGTGACAGCGTAATATTTATGCGCAAGACCAATACGGGCTTTGATGTTGTTCGCAAAACGGGTGAAACAGAAGAGACTGTTCGTTCGTTCTATGGCTCAATGGGTGCCGACTATCTTCACAAGGACGAATATCTTCTTAATGTGAACGACGGTAATCTTTACAATATGCTGACCGGCGAAAAAACTATGCTTGTGGGATTCAGAATGGACCCGGAAATGATGGCGATAAGTGATGACGGCAAGTATGTTGTAATGCTGGGCACGGTTAAGAATATGATGGACTATCAGGTGCATATTTTTAACCTTGAAAGCGGCGAATATGCAAAATTTGAAGACCAGAACTATTCAAGCCATTCAAATCTTACATTTATCAACAACACAACCGCGGTTTATACCGCCCTCGACCCAAATCAAGGGTATGAATATGTTGTGTTAGATGTGTCTAAAATAAAATAAATTTTTAACGGCGGAGAATTTCTCCGCCGTTTTTCAATCTATATTATCACTTGATATTTTTTCATAGAGTTCTTTTATGTGAATACATTCTCTAAAATTTTTAGAGCAACAGTATTCGTTGTAGTGATTTTCAGTAATTTCAATATATTTCAATCCGCAGTGAGGTTTGTTATAAAACTTTGATACAACCGTATCCTTGAAAAAACAATTTTTAATCAAAATAATCACCTGAATAATATAGTTTTTTTAATTATAAATCCTCAAAAAGTAATTGTCAACTCTTTTGGGTTAACCTTTTTGAGTTGAAGTGGGTACACTTTAATTAACTCATTTTAATTAAGGTGTATTTATGAATATTGGAAGTGCAGTAAAATTAAGAATTTTAGAGCTTTGCGATAAAAAGAATATATCGGTAAATAAGCTTGCGACCATCAGCGGAATAACGCAGTCCACATTGAATAATATTGTAAGTGGAAGAAATAATAGTACAACAATTTCAACAATAAAGAAAATCTGCGATGGTTTAGAAATAACAATTCAAGAATTCTTTTGTTCAGAAGTTTTTGAAAATCTTGAACAGGAAATTAAATAATTGTTGTGAAATTTGCATTTATAATGATTTGATTATATTTTTTTTATGTTAAATATTCACAAACTTCGCAAAATGTGAAAAAAATGCTTGCATTTTGTAAAATGCGGTGATATACTATCTCTTGCGTTCACGAGATAAAGTGTTTCGTGAGTCGGTGTTGATTGCGGTGAGGGTCCACCCGTTCCCATCCCGAACACGGTAGTTAAGCTCATTCGCGCCGAAGATACTTGGCTGGAAGCGGCCCGGGAAAATAGGTAATGCCGACACACATATTCCTCAATAGCTCAGTCGGTAGAGCACTCGGCTGTTAACCGAGTTGTCGTTGGTTCGAGTCCAACTTGGGGAGCCAAAAAATAAAGCATCTGCAATAGCAGGTGCTTTATTTTTATCCAATCCGAAGGAGTGGTATGAAATCGCAGTAAGGCGAATGTTATCACGCGGAGAGTGTATGGCATCACCAAAGGTATATTTTAATCCTTCGAATTGATTATATACATTTTCTTAAGAAAATGATTACACTCTGATTTCGTCAGATTACATACAAGGCTGACGCCTTGATTTACTTCGCTTGAATTCAGTGAGCTTTTTTGTTATAATGTTTACATGAGGTGAGTTGTTTGAAAGTAACTGATAGAATCATCAAATTTAGAATTAAACCTTATGTACAAGAAACTATTTTACAGTTTATAATAGATGTTTTTGTTCTTGGCTTAGTAACTGTTATTTTTGTCATTGCTGAACTTCCTGCGAATGCTTGCGTTTTGGTTGATTTACTTTATTTAATTTTTGCTGTTATTTTTCATTATAATACTTTAATTCAAGCAATTTCGGATAAAAAAAAGAGAGATTATATTACTGAAAAAATAAGTGTTAAGCAGTTTTATAAAGAGTATTCTTTTGCAGGTGACCGTTTGGGTCATAGTTATATTCGATTTTTTTATCCAAAGGATATGCAAGTGGGTAAATATGTATTGAAAATAATTAACGAAAATGGTGAAGAAAAGAAACTTAGAGCTGTAATGTCGTTAAAGCGAACTTTAAAATTTATTGTTTTTGATAAAAATGAAATAGAATACTTGAATGTAACATATTTAAGAAAATCAAAGATAATAATATGTTTCGATTTGATTGAAGATATTGATATAATTCCAAGCAAAAGAAAAAGAGCAGAAATTGAAAAGGCAATCAATTATATTAATAACGCCATTTAATTTTTTGCTTGAATTTATATGGATTAAAGAACGAATATTTACAAATAAACGAAAATGGCGGCAGGGAGAATTTTCCTTACCACCGTTTTGCTTATCTATACTGCAAATAATCTATAAATCGTTTCATCGCAAGTGAGACCGTTTTCTTATCCCTTAAAGCAAACCCAATATTTCTACATGCATGAACATCAAGTTCTTTTGCTATAATTCTATACGGAACACGCTTTAAAATCAACTCAGGGAGTATGGCGATACCGAGTCCGCTTTCTACCATGGACATTACAGCGTAGTCATCCCAAGTAGTGAATTTTACGTTTGGTGTTAAATTATTACGCTCAAATATTTCTGATATTTCTGCTTTTGCGCCTTTCTCAAGAAGCATAAAAGGTTCTTTACAAAGGGCGTTTACAGGAAATAAGTCGCAATCTTTCAATGGATGATTTTCAGGAATTATTGCCATAAGTTTATCTTCTTCGAGAAATATTGTTTCAAATTCAGGCTGGGTGGGTAATCTTAAAAATCCACAATCAACTCTACCTGTATGTATCCATTCTTCAATTTCAGTATAATCTCCAAGCAAAAGCTCGTAGTCGATATTAGGATAATCCTTTTGAAATTCCTTGATTATATTTGGAAGCCAATGGGTAGCCACACTCGAAAATGTACCTATGCGAATAAGTCCGGATTGCAATCCGTTTAGTTCATCGACCTGCATTTTCAGTTTGTCAAAATCGGTACAAAGATTCTGTGCATACGGCAACAACTTTACTCCATCACTTGTAGGCTTTACGCCATTCTTACTTCTTTCAAGCAGTGTTACGCCCCATTCTTTTTCAAGGTCAGCAATCATTCTGCTGATTCCTGATTGGGTATAGTTCAGTATCTCTGCCGCTTTTGTAAAACTTCCGTATTCTACAGTCTTAACAAACGAAAGGTATTTTTGTAAATTCATATCCATGTAATCACCATAACAAAATGTAATTTTAAACATAACAAACATTCGCTTTTGTTATGTTATGGTTTATGATACAATATTTTCAATCTGAAATCAAGGAGTATAACATGGATAGAAAAGCATTTTTAAAATATATATCTGCATTACTGTTGTTCGGTTTAAATGGCATAGTAGCAAGCCATATACCTCTGAACAGTTATGAAATTGTATTTTTACGAACACTAATCGGCAGTATCCTTTTAATTATCCTCTTCTTAATTGGTAAGGGTAAATTTCATATAAAAGAATATAAGAAAGACATAGTTTTTATTGCCTTGTCAGGTATTGCAATGGGAACAAGTTGGATGTTCCTATATGAAGCGTATCAGCAGATAGGTGTAAGTTTATCGTCGTTACTTTATTATTGTGGTCCTGTTATTGTGATGATATTATCACCGATTATCTTTAATGAAAAGCTGACTGTGCCAAAAGTATTAGGTTTTGTAACGGTGCTTGTTGGTATTTTTCTTGTAAACGGTAATGCAGTTGGCAAGAGCAACCCTTGGGGTCTGTTCTGCGGTGCAATGTCAGCTGTAATGTATTTCTTTATGGTAACACTTAACAAGCAATCAAAAAATATAAGCGGAATGGAAAACTCCGTGATACAACTTGCGGTTAGTTTCTTGACCGTTGCGGTGTTTACAGGAATTAAACAAGGATTTATTATCAATGTACCTGAGGACGCTTGGGCTTGGATTTTAATACTCGGTGTTCTAAATACGGGAGTTGGTTGTTATCTTTATTTCTCACCTCTTGCAAAACTTCCTGTGCAAACAGTAGCAGTGTGCGGTTATTTGGAACCGTTGTCAGCTGTTGTTTTTGCTGCCCTATTGCTCGGTGAGAAAATGACCGTAATACAAATTATTGGTGCGATATGTATTATTGGTGGTGCAATGATTGGCGAATTAGTAAAATCAAAAAGAGCATAAAATAAGATTATGTAGGAGAGCTTGTATAGGGGTTCGAAAAGGTGTAGAGGTCCCAAAAAATAAAGCATCTGCAATAGCAGGTGCTTTATTTTTATCCAATCCGAAGGAGTGGTATGAAATCGCAGTAAGGCGAATGTTATCACGCGGAGAGTGTATGGCATCACCAAAGGTATATTTTAATCCTTCGAATTGATTATATACATTTTCTTAAGAAAATGATTACACTCTGATTTCGTCAGATTACATACAAGGCTTCGCCTTGATTTGATACCCCATGCAGAAACTCTTGAGAAATCAAGGGCTTCTGTTATTTTTATGCCTATAATCTATGTTTACAATACATGATACCCCTACAAGACTTGTTCGACACGAACTTGTGATTTGACGTAAAGAATTATGATTGATATAATATTAGATAAGAGGTGATTAATATGGATATAAACGAATTTGTTTATTTATTGCAGGAATATACTTTGGATGACGAAAATTACAAAAACTGGCGTGAAATACATGGAAATGCTTTCGGAAATATTTTTTTATCAGCATTTGAAGATTCACCTGAAGCACAGATACGTCTCACTGCTGCACTGATAAAAATATCTAATCGCGATTTTAATGGTGGTTTGTCGATATTGCTAATGCTTGAAAAAATTTGTTTTAAAGATTTTGATTGCTTTGCACTTTCTTATTTTATTGGTTTATGTTACGAGTTCCTTGAAACAGAGGAACAAATGAATAAATACTACGAAAAAATGATGGGATATAATGAAATTGTTTCGTTCAAAATAGCTTTTCATCCTTATTATCGTACCGCTAAATTTGCACAGAGAAAATCCGAAAATGAAAAAGCATTGAGTTATTATAATAAAGCTCTTGAACTGTATTCCGAAAATGAGACTGATACTGTAAAACTGGAAAACATGGGACAAATCTATTATGATATAGCAACAATATTTTTATCTTGTCACGAATATGAGAAATCATGGAATAATATTGAAAAGTCCAAAAGATATAGTCCGGCAGAAAACCCACAAAGAAACTATATAACGGCTATTTTGTATGCTGTTGAGGGGGAACGAGACAAGGCAAAGAAGATAGTTGACAGTTTGCCGGGTTATTTAAAAGCAAATTGTGAACAGATTATATCCTCAATTCAAAATTAGTAAATATAATCATCAAAACAATTTATAATGAAACTCTTGTAGCATCTATGGCATCATATTTCAAGCCTACAATATTTAATAGAGTTGATTCTATTCAGAAATATATTTAACCTTTTATTGATGAGACAATTTTTTGAGGTGTTTTTATGGCAACACAGACAATTAAAACGGAGCGTTTGATTCTTAGAGATATTAAAAAGAGTGATTATAAAAATATAGAGTACCTTTTAAAGCCTGAAATTGAAAATTTTAGTGGACCGTATATGCCACACAATAAAAAACAACTGATACAGCATATTGATAGAATCAGAGGCACTACATCATGGGGTATCACTCTTGATGATGGTACATTTATCGGTGATATAGGCGTTTTTTCTGTTGTTGACAATAAAATTGGTGAAATAGCATGGTATATGGACCCTGAATATTGGAATCAAGGTTATGCGTTTGAAGCAGGAAGTGCAGTTTTAAAGTTTTGCTTTGAAACACTTGGTTTTATAAGGATAAGTGCTCAAATATCTGCCAATAATCATAAATCAAGACACCTTGCAGAAAAATTAGGCTTTGAATTGCATGCGATATTACCACAGGCAAATCTTGGTGGTAAAGTTAGTGACGTAGCTTATTATTCTAAATCTTCAAAGTAGTAATTTATACTTTATTAGGATGATTTATTTGTAGGGGTGCCGGTTCTCACTTGGCGGTTTGGTCGGTGCTTTTATTTTGCAGAGGTGTTCACTGGACACCAGCACCCTCGACGACCCGATATTGGTTTATTTATCGATTTTGTTCGGGCTGTCGATGACGCCGGCTCCTACGAAAAGTGTACGATAAATTATAATTTATGGTGATGTCATCTGAAGCAGTCAATTTAACATTTTTTCTGCTAATCTTTTTGCGGTTTCTTTTGTTTCGTCGGGATTTGAATATCCTTTTGTTAAATCATTACATTTAAATCTTTTTTCTCTCCCCTCGTACAGGGAGAGAATTGCTTTTTCAAGGAGGTTTTCTTCAACAGACAAAAGCACTTCTGCATTTTTGCTGTTGAGAATGTCAGGGTTTGTCAAAAATCTTGATACAGTTATGGTTTCGTTAGGCTCAAAAGGCAGAATATGGCTTTTATCTGAAATACAAAGTCCGATTTTTACAGTGGGGAAAATGAGAAATTGATAAAAATCATTATTATAATACGATGGACTTGCGATTATAGGAAACCTTTCACGAATAGCAAAATTTTTTATAACTCCTAAAATGATTGAGCCTATAAATCCTGTTTCGTCAGCAATATTGATAGTTTTCTCACAATGACTGAAAATGCTGTCATAATGAGTGTGAAAACCTAAAGGTGTAGGCGAGGATAATAGCCTTATTTCACCTTTACTATGAGCTTTTAACGTTTTTAATTCTTTACTTTTAAATCGATGAATGAAATTGACGATTTTATCATCATTCAGATATGGCGAAAGTTCATTATGTAGTCTTTCTTTAATAAGTGAAGCCTTTTTTAGCGTGTTACATGCATCACGATAGTGATTGTTTTCCTTTGACTTATAAATCAGCACTTCACGGAGCAAATCAGTTTTATATTGCTTATTTTCTACGAGATTAATTTGCTTTTCCCAAATACTTGGAAGTATAGGATAAATCTTATTGTACCCGCCATCTGACAGAATATATGTATTTAGGTTTTTTATGTAAATTCCGTCAGGTCCTTCGTCATAAAACGGATTGAAAAGTGTAATATTATATCCTGAAAGATGTTTTATCATTTCATAAAAAAAGGTTGATTTTTCGTAATCATCACCATTAACAATGTAAATCCTTGCAGATGGGTCTTTTTTGTATATTGTATTATATGCGCTTAAATATCCTTGACTGCAAATAGCACAGGAGAAATACTTTTTCATTTTATCACCTATATATACTATTCTATGCAGTTTATTTTGTTAATTTGTTGACATTTAAGTGCAGGTGATATATAATATTTGCGAAAAAAATTTATAGGAGTGTATTAAATTATGCCATTAGTAAATGCAAAAGAAATGCTTACAAAAGCAAAGGCTGGTCACTACGCAGTAGGTCAGTTCAATATCAATAACCTTGAATGGACAAAGTCAATTCTTCTCACTGCACAGGAAATGAATTCTCCTGTTATTCTCGGTGTATCTGAAGGTGCAGGCAAATATATGTGTGGCTACAAGACAGTTGTAGGTATGGTTGAAGGTATGCTTGACGAGCTTAAGATTACAGTTCCTGTTGCTCTTCACCTTGACCACGGTTCTTATGAAGGTGCAAAGGCTTGTATCGAAGCTGGTTTCAGTTCAATTATGTTCGACGGTTCTCACTATCCAATCGATGAAAACATCGAAAAGACAAAGGAATTAGTTGCAATTTGTGAAGAAAAGGGTCTTTCAATTGAAGCAGAAGTTGGTTCAATCGGCGGTGAAGAAGACGGTGTTGTTGGTGCAGGTGAATGTGCTGACCCTAACGAATGTAAGATGATTGCAGACCTTGGTGTTACAATGCTCGCAGCAGGTATCGGTAATATTCACGGTAAATATCCTGAAAACTGGGCAGGTCTTTCATTTGAAACTCTTGCAGCTGTTCAGGAAAAGACAGGCACAATGCCTCTTGTTCTTCACGGCGGTACAGGTATTCCTGCTGATATGATTCAAAAGGCTATCTCTCTTGGTGTTTCAAAAATCAATGTAAATACTGAATGTCAGCTTGCATTCCAGGAAGCAACAAGAAAGTATATTGAAGAAGGTAAGGACCTTCAGGGTAAAGGCTTTGACCCAAGAAAGCTTTTAGCTCCAGGTTGTGAAGCTATCAAGGCTACAGTTAGAGAAAAGATTGAACTCTTCGGTTCAGCTAACAAAGCATAATTTTCCGTAATACTTCGTCGCGTTCACCTCGCGGTATCTATATACAGCTTCGGTTCCGCGACATTGTCTAACGAAAAATTAAATTTGTTTTATAGGTTTGGTTTTCGACGAGATTGCCTAACAAAAAGCAACTCAATTTATTGTTTTGCGAAAAAATAGATTTATTATATAAGTCAGATTACATTACAACGGTAGGGCGGGGTCTTGACCCCGCCGTTATACTTTATTTATATGAGGTGTTACTATGCCCACAATTAAATTATATGAAAACGATTCTTATGCAAAGGAGTTTTCTGCAACTGTTGTGTCAAGTGAAGAAAAAGACGGTGCATATTTTGTTGTATTAAACCAAACTGCTTTTTTTCCTGAAGGTGGCGGACAGGATGCTGACAAAGGCAAAATAGATGACGCAGATGTCCTTGATGTGCAAATTAAAAACGATGTGATTTACCACAAAGTCAACAAAGCTTTTGAAGAAAATCAAGAAGTAAACTGTGTGCTTGACTGGGATACACGCTTTTCTCGTATGCAGAATCATACAGGTGAACATATCGTTTCAGGTGTGATTCACAGTCTTTTTGGCTACAACAATGTAGGGTTTCACATGAATGATTCACTTATAACTCTTGATGTTGACGGACCTTTGACAGAAGATAATATCAGGGAAATTGAAATGAAATCCAATAAGGCAATTTATGACAATAAGAGCGTAAAAGCGATTTATCCTACAGCGGAGGAATTGCCTGACTACGATTATCGCAGTAAGCTTGACATCACTGAGGGTGTTCGTCTTATTGAAATTGAGGACTATGACCTTTGTGCTTGTTGTGCACCACACGTTGCACGAACAGGTGAAATCGGAATTATCAAGTTACTTTCTTTTATCCCATATAAAAAAGGTACAAGAATTGAAATGATTTGTGGTTTGTTGGCACTTAATGATTACAGAAATCTTCATAGCACCAACAAGTCAGTTATGAATATGCTTTCTGCCAAACGATTTGAAATCGCAGATGCAGTTGAGAGAATACAGACTGAACTTTCAACTGCAAGAGCTGAAAATAAAAAACTCATGGCTGATTTGGCTTCTCTTAAAATGGAAAAGCATATCAGCGGAAATACTGTTTGCGTTTTCATTGACGGTGTTTCCTACGACGAATTGAGAAATTGCTCAAATGAGTTGATTGAAGAGTTTGAATACTGTTATTTATTCTCAAATACAGATGCTGACAATTTCATTTATGTTGTTTCAAGTAAGACACAAAATGTCCGTGAAAATGTTCAGAATCTCAACAAAGCCTTTAACGGTAAAGGTGGCGGACGAGATACCTACGCACAAGGCAAAATCGTCGGCACAAAAGAGAATATATTAGAATATCTTAAATAATTCAAAATTATGGTGGGGTAAAATATACTTTATCGGGGTGTTCGTAGGGGTCGGCGTCCCTGACGACCCTTTCGCTCCCTCTGCGAGGGAGCTGGCGAGCGTTAGCGAGACTGAGGGAGTAAATGGAAAATCAACAAACTCCCTCCGTCATTTTCTTGCGAAAATGCCACCTCCCTCAATGAGGGAGGGGAATCAACCATCCCCACAAACTCCACTTTACTGTAATACTAAAAAAGAAACGATGCTCAAATCGTTCCTTAATTTTTTTTACTTATTTAATTGTTGGGTTTGCAGGAATTTTCTGAACACCAAATTCGTTTTTAAGTGCTTTGTATTCCTTTTCTGTGATTGTAACAACTGAACCGTGACGAGGTTTTAAGTGGTCCATAGCAGTAATGTCACGATTAACTCGTTTAAAGTTTTCAAAGTCGTCTGTCTGCTGTGTGTAGAAATGACCTGTGCCGTATTCGTCCATAATCATAACCCATTTATCCGTTCCGTTGATGTTGTACATTGTGCTACCCTCAACACCGAAATAACCAAGAGAAACGATTACAGGCTCTTCTGTGTCATAAGGTCCGGTAAGATTCTTTGATTTAACATAAGCAATTTTCTGTGTTTCGTCGTACTTGAAATAGAGATAGTAATAATCGTTCTTCTTATTGTAAACGATGTCAGCATCAATACACTGAATACCTTCTTCCCAACGACCATAAAGTGGCTTTGGTTCTGTTTCAAATGTCTTGAAATCCTTTGTATATGCATAGTAATGACCTGCAATATCGTTTTCAGCAGTTGAGTGTGCCCAGTAAACCATATACATTTCTACTTCAGGGTCCCATATTGCCTGTGGTGCCCATGCACGGGTTGTGTTTGCAAATTCACCGCCAAGTTCACGAATATCAATTATCGTTTCGTCAGTCCAGTTGATAAGGTCCTCTGATTTCCATGTAACAAGAGCGTGATTTGATGTCCAACCAAGGTTTGCATCCATATCGGTTGCGATAATGTAGTAGCAACCGTCCTGACCTTTAAGTATATAAGGGTCACGACAACATTCAGTACCGAGCTTCTGTTCAATAATTGGTTTATTATCATTGAGTGCCTGAAATCTGTAACCGTCAGAGCTTATTGCCATATTGATTCTTTGTTCTTCAACAGAATTCCCTGTGAAATAAACGAAAAGATAAGCATCTTTTCTTGATAATGCAGGATAAGCATAATCGTTGAAAAGGAAATTAAAAAGATTGAATGCTACCATAACAAGAGCAGTAATGTAACGAACAATTCTTAACATAAATTATTCTCCTTTGTGTTGTTTTGCATATTATAGCACAAACCAAGAACCGATGTAAAGAAAAAAGTCATTCTGAACGAAGTGAAGAATCTCTTCTACAATTAATCTTTTAAATCAAGAGAGATTCTTCGTCGCTTTGCTCCTCAGAATGACTTTTTATTATTCACTCAATTTTTATATTTCTCTGCCTGGAGGTTGAACATATAAGCATAAGTACCGTTTAGCTCCATTAATTCCTGATGACTGCCACTTTCAATAATTCTTCCGTTTTCCATAACATAAATTCTGTCAGCGTTGACGGTGGTTGAAAGTCTGTGAGAAATGAAGATAACAGTCTTGTGGTCGGCTGCCTCAATCATAGCCTGATTAAGATTGTATTCAGCCACAGGGTCGAGGTTTGCACTTGGCTCGTCAAGGATAACATAAGGACAATCCTTATAAAATGCTCTCGCAATAGCAGTTTTTTGTGCTTCACCACCAGAGAGCATTACACCGTCATCGTCAAATTCTCGTAAAAGCTCCGAGTTAATTCCGTTTTTCAGCTCCTTATTGAAGCCACTATGCTTTAATGCATCCCAGACTCTGTTTTCATCAGGGTTAATGTCAAGTGCAACATTTTCACCAAGACTACAGGAGAAAATCTGAAAATCCTGAAACACCGCTGCAAATCTGTCACGGTGAGATTCTGCAGTAACATTTCTTATGTTCTCGCCGTCAATAAGGATTTCACCATCTGTTGCATCATAAAGCCTTAACAACAGATTTGTAAGCGTTGTTTTACCTGCACCGTTATAACCAACCAATGCAATTTTTTCATAAGGCTTAATGGTAAGATTAATGTCCTCAAGTGTTGGCTTGTCGTTGTTAGGGTAGGTGAATGACAGATTTTTAACAGTTATCTCTTTAGGTTCTGTTTTTTTGGCTTTTTCACCGCCATTTTTAATCTTAAAATCAGCATTAAGAAATTCACGGTATTTGTCAATCATTTTACCTTGTTCAGAAAAACGAGCCAATGCCCAGATAGTCAGGAACTGGAATGACATAGCAACTGAATGAGCACCGTTAAATGTGGCCACAAAGTCACCTGCAGAAAGCGTATCATTCACAAGTACACAATATCCGAGATAAAGTGGCAGAATAAACATAAATCCAAGTCCCTGAACACCGACTTTTTGAATGCAGTTAAGTGCCGAAATCTTGTTCCAATACTTTTTCTGATTGTTGATAACATCATCAGCAGCATCATTGTATCTGTCCATAAGTAATGGAGTGATATTGTTCATTCTTACTTCCTTTGCATAGTCCTGCAAATAGAAAATTCGTTGGAAATAATCACTGCGTCGGTGATATTTTGCATTGTCAATTCGTCTTTCCATCATGAGAGTACCAACTTTTTTACTGATAGGTAAAAAGACGCAGATAACAACAAGAATAATCAAAAGACACCAAGGGTCGATAGTAAACAAAACAGATGAAACTGTTACAAGTGAAATAATATGTCCCACATACATTCTCACAAGTCCCAAAAGATTTTGAATGTTACCTGAAGATGACTCAATTGTAAGAATGAAATTATTGTAAAATTCAGGGTTATCATAAGACTCAAGGTCAAGGCTTCTTGCTTTGTCATAAAGCTTCTGATTAAGACCATAATAAAGCCTTTCTCTTTCCGTATTCCAATAAAATTCACGGAAAAGCCAAGAGATAACCGTTGAACCTATTAAAACAAGAGCGATTACAATAACTGCATAGAAAATTCTGTGGAGGTCTTTGCCTTCAGTCACAACATCAATGATATATTTAACACCAATAACACGGATAAGGTTATTAGGCAATATCATCAAAAGTCCCCACATAAATTCACCGAGTACCAGCAGGGGAGATACGCTGAAAAGCATTTTCACAAAGAAGAAAATGTTAGAAGGCATTGAGTGAATTGTCTTTTCTTTTTTGTCTTTCTTAAACATTTTCACTCACCTCACTTTCACCTTTGTAGCTTGAAGCTTGAAGCGTAAACATTCTGCTGTATTCACCATTTTGCTCCATAAGCTCATGATGTGAGCCTGATTCAAGAATTGTACCGTTACCGAGAACGAAAATTCTGTCGGAAAGCACAGCACTTGAAAGTCTGTGTGAAATATAAATAACCGTCTTGTCCTTAGTTACCTCAATTAAGTTTTCATACATTTTATACTCTGCAATAGGGTCAAGTGCTGAACTCGGCTCGTCAAGAATTGCAATCTCAAATTCCCTTGCAAAAAGTCTTGCTGCAGATACCTTTTGGTTTTCGCCGCCTGAAAGCCCTGCACCGTCAATCTCAAATTCTCTTGTGAGAACTGTGTCAGCACCCTTTGGCAGACTCTGAATTTTATCCCAAACACCGCTTTGACGAAGTGCTTTTTCTGCGAGTTTCTTTTCTTCTTCATCACATTCGTGGCACATAATGTTTTCATTGACAGAAACTGCAAAGTTTTTATAGTCCTGAAAAACTGTTGCAAAAGCATTTCTTAAAGAAGCAACATTATATTCCTTGACGTTTATGCCATTGTACAACACTTCACCTTCGTCAGGGTCATAAAATCGCAAAAGCAGTTTCACAAGAGTTGACTTACCTGCACCATTGATACCAACAATGGCAATAGTTTCACCTTTGTTTATTTTAAATGATACATTTTTAAGAATAACCTTGCTTGTATCAGGATATTTGAAGGTGACATTTTTAAACTCAAGGCTCTCGAATTTTTCAGCCTCTTTTCCGCCATCTGTGATTTTTGGCTCATAATCAAAGAAATCTCTTAAATTCTGGAAAAAAAGTGCCATCTGTGAAAGTTCGTCAAAACCTTCTGCAATACTCATTGTTGAATCACGGACAGAGTTAATTGATGAAAGCACAACTGAAAATGAAGAAATCGTAAGCGCTTTTGTGTAAATAAACTGATAACCTGCAAGGGCATAAGTGCCGATAATCGGTATAAAATCACTGAAAAGTGAACTGAGCATACTGTAAAGAAACAATTTAAGTCCGTATTTTTTAAGAATTTCAATGTTGCCGTCAATTGCCTTTTTAAATCTGTCAATTAACACAGCAAAGATGTTTGATGTTCTCATATCCTTTGAATATTCTTTTAAGAACATTGTTCGCTGAGTATATGCCTTGATTCTGTTGTTTGTTGTCATTTCCAGGTCACGCTTATAAACTGCCTTACTCTTATAAATTTCAACAACAAATACCAATGTAACAGGTAAAAGGAATAATAAATACAATGGGTTAATAACCGTAACAGTTGTGATAACGCAAATCAGTGCAATAATACCGCCGATAATTGCAGCAATATCCCAACAGAGTAAATCATAGTAGCTTGATGAAAGAACAAGTGTTGCTCGTTGATACTTATCATAAAATTCAGGATTTTCATAACAGCTTACGTCAAGTTGTGTTGCTTTCTCGAAAATTTTGTTGTTAAGTTCTTTAAGAACAACTTTAGCGGAAATCAGTCTTGTTCTCTCGGCAAATGCTGAAATCACATTTACAAGCAGATACACACCGAAGAAAAGCAAAAGATAAACAAAATATGTTTTAAAATCAGCGTCGCCGTCAATGATACTTAAAAGAACCTTTAAGAACAAAATATTCTGAACATACATAGATAAAACCTTGTTAGATATTTCCGTAACAAGATAGCCGATTAAAAGTCTTTTGTCCGCTTCCCATACAAGCTTTAACGCAAATAAAGCATTTTTGAAGATGGGGACTTTAACAGGCTCGTGAAGTTTAATCCACCTCATAAGTTTCCTCCTTTTTATCGAAAATAAAAAAGCCGTAGGTACTTCTACCCACGGTGACGAAATACAATATCCTAAATGATAAAATCAATCGCAAGAAAAGGGTATGTATTGAAGAAAAGGGCAGAAAGATTCATTTATATTTATTTTTCGATAATTATACCAACGGTTTGTCATGGTATCTGCCTCCTTTCATGTTTTTTGTGGTTGAACGATTTTTGTAACAGAGAAATTATAATACTCATAAAAATATATGTCAAGGAAAATAAAGGAAAAAACAGGCGAAAGGCATAAAAAAACGCCCTATGCGGACGGTAATAAACAGATTATGAAGAAATGATAATAAAAATAGAAATAACCCTCGGAGTCGATGTTTCTTTACACATCTTTCACTGACTCGGAGGGTTATTTCTGTTCACTCTTGATATCTAACATCTTTTTATCTACCTCTCATTCTACAGATTTTTTGTCTTCCGGATTCTTGATTTCAACTCCATTACACTCTCTACAGTCATCAATCATTCTCGAAAAGCGAGACCCTTTCATGCATCAGAACCTATTTTCAATTTTCAGAAGACTTTTTTCGGTAGGTCCTGTTTTGAAAATAAACTTTAGTTTGCAAACATTTATCTATATAAAATCAATTTCTTACGTCTGTGCTGTTTGCTACACTTAAATTATTTCTTTTAAACTAAGTTCTATTTTCTTTTAAGAACCTTTTGTGATTTACCTGTACATTGGAATCACCGTTTCCTTTCTGTGTCTATAATATAACACAGAAAAAAGCATTTTTCAATATGTAATTTTGTACAAAGTTGATATATTTTTATTATTTAAAACAGAGATTTTGTTTATTATGCTCATAAAATATTTTAAAATCTATTGACTTTTGCATTCATATTTGATATTATTAATATGTTAGGCGTCTAAAATGACGCCCATTTTTATGTGAAATGGGCGTTAACTCCATATAAATCTCTTGCGAGATTTATGATGTGTGCAAGACGTTCGATATGCCTTCAGCTCGATATGTGCCGTTGGCACGAATTGATTTATATGTTATTTTCGGCGATGACTACATTCAATCATTATACAATGCCTGAAACAAAAATTTGGTTGCAAACATAATCCCTTTTACAAATGCATTCTTTTCAGATATACTGCTTACTTTTGATACAGCACTGTCATATTCTTCAAGTAATTTAACTTGTTCTTCATTAAGCTTTGAACGGAACTGACTTTCTTTTTTAGTAAACTCATTTATAATTTGCTTCTCTTTTTCACTGTTTTTTATAGGAAATTCAATCAAATAATCAAACCACAATTTTTCCAAATCATTTTGCATATTTATCACCTTTTCAGCTTTTTGAATAAACAATCAAAAATGCGCCCACATTACATCCTATAGCAGGGTTTCAAAATATTTGTATCATCACATAAAACACATTGTTTATTCGTGTATCATTATAGGTCAATAACACCCTAATGTCAATAGGTCAATCTGACATAATATTGTTGGGTGATATTATGAACAGACTAAAAGAATTACGAATTGAACGTGGATACACTCAAATTAAAATGCAAATGCTGACCGGAATTGAGCAGAGTGACTATTCGAAAATTGAGCGTGGAGTTCGTTATTATACTTTTGAACAATGTGTAAAAATTGCAAAAGCACTTAATACAAGTATGGATTATTTAGCAGGATTAACAGATGTGAAAGAACCTTATCCACCGGCAAAATAACCAAATGTGTATTTTCTGAATGAAGTAAGTTGCGGTGTCATTCTGAGCGTAGTGAAGAATCTTTGTTATCACTTCAATAGACCCTTCGTTTTACTCAGGGTGACTGAAAACTATAATTTACGTTGATTTTTGAAAAAAAGGGGCCGCTTTTTTACAAAATGTCATTAAGTTAATGACATTGATTTTGACCTTGCGTGAGATTTATTATAATTGTTCGAAGTTGAGATTTGAAAACTTTTTAAAGATTGTTTTTTATCATAGCACTTAATGCAGCAATATCTTCTTCTCTAACAATTTTAATGTTGTTTACATTACCTTCAATAAAATTGATACTGTAACCCAAATTATATAATAACATTGTACAGCAGGACTCGGTTAATGAGTGCTGCTCTCTTTTTGCTTTTTCAAACACTTCTTTCATAAGGGAAAGTCGATGTGCTTCGGGAGATTGTAATGCTACAAGAGTATTTCGGTCAACATACCGTGCTTTTTTATTTTCCACTTTGAATTGAACATAATCATTCATTGAATGACAAATTGTAGCACTGCCATTTTTAGAACAAGACTGCAAAAGTTTTGAAATCATTCCGGCTGTAACCATAGGTCGTGTGGCTTCCTGAATAACAATAACATCATCGTCATCATAATTATTTTTTATATAATCCAATGCATTACCAAGTGACAAAATGCCACTGCTTCCGGCAGGTATCAAACCTTTTAGTTTTGTTATTCCATATTGTTCGGCGTAAGCATCTACAATATCTTTCCAACCTTTGAGGCAAACGACATATATGTCATCTATTAACGGGTGTGATTGATAAACCTCCATACAATACACTATAATTGGTTTACCGTTAATATCAATAAACTGACTTGGAAGATTTTGCCTGTTTCTTCCTGATTTGCCTCCTGCTAAAATAATAGCAATATTTTTGTTTCTTTTAGTAGCAGAAATATTGGAAGGTAAGTTGTTTGCAACTGTTGAGGAATAACCTGAAATTAATGATTCAACTGATGTATCAAGCACTAATGCAAATTTAGTTAATTTCTTTTGTGATACATCATTTTCTCCTGATTCAATTTTTGCAATGGTTGACCTTGTTTTGTATCCCATTGCTTCAGCAAGCTCTTGCTGTGACATTTTCAACTCAAAACGCCTTTTCTTGATGTTTGCACCAACTGACATAAAATCACCTCAGAATCATATTGTGTATATTATAAATCAACATAGCGTGATTTTCAAGGAAATAATTGCGGTAAAAGTGATAATTTGTTGACATTGTCCTTCTTTATCGTATAATATATTCAGTTTTAAATGAAAGGTTTTGTCACAAATGAAAGCAGTTATTTTTAATTCAGGTCTTGGAAATCGTATGGGTGATTTCACAAAGAATCATCACAAGTCAATGTCAGTTCTTAAAAATGGTGAAACTATTTTTCATCGTCAGATTCGTTTGCTCAGTGCTGAGGGGATTAAAGAGTTTATCATTACAACAGGACCTTTTGAGGAACAGTTGATAGCCGAAACAAAGGATTTTCCAAATCTTGATTTTACTTTTGTACGCAATGACATTTACGACAAGACAAATTACATTTATTCAATGTATCTTGCACGTGATTTTATGAATGATGACCTTGTTTTTCTTCACGGAGATTTGGTTTTTAACCGTAAATTGGTTCATGATGTATTAAATTGTAATGACAAAAATACTGCTACAGTAAATTTCGAAAAAGCTCTTCCTGAAAAAGATTTTAAAGGAAGAATAAAAGACGGGAAGGTTATAGAAGTTTCCATTAATATTTTTGATGAGGACTGCTTTGCATTCCAACCATTTTATAAGATGGAAAAGGCAACTGCTTCTGCTTGGATTGGCAAGGTGGTTGAATTTATACATAAGGGCGAAGATAAGTGCTATGCAGAAAATGCTCTTAATGAAATTTTCCCTGCCCTTAATGTCCGAGCATTTTCTTATGTAGGGTACTATATTGACGAAATTGACAATCTTGATGACTATGCTCGTGTAACTGCTGACATTCTTCCTTTTGATGAAGCAGATAGCAAGATTTTTGAATAATTAATTGGGAGGGATATGACCGTGAGTAAAAAGACAACGTTAACGACTTATGGTTATTCAAAGCAGGATTTCGAGAAGTTTAAAAAATATGCCTGGATGATGTTGTTAAGCTTTGGTCTTACATATATGTTTTTTTATAACGGACGACAGAACATCAACCTGGTAATGGACCTTATGAAAGAGGATTTTGGCTCTTCTGCAGGGGCTATTGGTGTGGTTACATCTGCTTTGTTCTGGTGTTATGCATTCGGACAGCTAATCAATGGCCGTCTTGGAGCGTTCTTTGGTTACAAACGATTTATGATGTTTGGCGTTTTTATGTCCGCTGTGCTTAATGTTGCTATTTCATTTCAGCATAATATATATGTAATCGCAGTCCTTTGGGGTCTTAATGGGTTTTGTCAGTCTATGGTCTGGGCAAATGGTGTTGGTGTGCTTAACAAATGGTGGCCAAAAGAAAAACGCGGATTCGCTTCGGGTCTGGCAACAGCATTTTCAGGCGTGGCTCAGGTTGTTACTTATCTGACAATTCTTCTTTGCCTGGAACTGAATCCGGAATGGGGATGGCGAGCAGGGTTCCGCTATCCTATGATTCCAATGGTGCTTATGCTTATAGCATTTGCCTTTTTCTTTAAAGAAAAGCCTGAGGATGTTGGACTTAAACCATTTGAAGAAGAGGACAAACATGCTGCTGCCCGTGACGAAAGCTTAAGTGCTGAAATTGCAAAGAAAGGTTATCTCTATCCGTATAAGGTGCTTTTCAGCGAACCGAAAGTTATAGTATTTTGTCTTATTTCTGCAATTGCGGGCATTGGACGATACGGACTTCTTACTTGGGTGCCAAGTTATTTTATGGATGAAATGAATCTTTCTGTAAAGGAAGGTATTTTCAGTTCAATATTGTTGCCTGCAGGTCAGGCTTGTGCTATGTTTGTGTTCCCATTTATAACCGATAAGGTGTTTAAGGGAAAGCGTGAACCTATGCTTATTCTTGCATCGGTTGTAACATTTTTAGGTATGGTTTCATTTCCGTTTATTACAAGTCAGACACCTGCGTCAATAATGCTTTTTGTTGTTGGTGTTTCAGGTATGGTAACAGGTGTTATATGGGCAATTGCAGGTGATATGGGTGGACGTGCATTGTCATCAACCGTTGTGGGAGTTCTCGATTGGGCTGTATATATGGGTGCAGCAATTCAGGCCTCAATCTTTGGCTTTGTGAAAGATGCATTTGGTTGGTCTGCAATTTTTGTAACAATAGGTTGTCTTTATATAATTATGCTTGTACTTACTTTAGTTGCACGTAATATGAAAATGAAAAAACTATGACAATATAAAAAATCCGTAAAATGGGGACTGCCCTAATTTACGGATTTTTGTTTTCTTATGTGTTTACCACTGTTTTTTTAGTCTTTCATATTCCTCATCTGTTATGTGCATAACTGAACCGTGACGAGGGCTGAGATGGTCAAGTGAATGTTTGTGTTTTTCTACCTTTGTAAAATGAATTAAATCTGTTGATTCCTGCATAAAATATCCGCCGGCTCTGAATTGGTCGGCAATAAGCACATATTTATCTGTACCAAGGATTTTATATGTACAATGTCCCTCTAATGCGGTGTCGGCAACAGAAATTCTGTTGTTTTCAGGCTCGGTGTATGGTCCTGATGGTTTATCTGAAATAACATAACAGATTCCGTCTTGTTTTTCGTCAGCAACAAAGAGATAGAATTTATTATCCTTTTCAATTATGTCACCGTCGATAGCGGCCATACCGCTTGTGGGATTATATAAGATTTCAGGTTCTGTTGTGAGAGTCACAAAATCTTTTGTGTAAGCATACCAGGGGATAGTGTGCCAGCCCTCGTTTTCATTATTGTTGCTCCAATAAATCATATATTCCTGTCTGTTTTTATCGAAAATTACTTGAGGTGCCCAGACACGATTTGCAGTCTTTGTTGCTTCAAAATGAGAATAATCAATTATTCTTTCATTTTCCCAGTTGATAAGGTCAACGCTGTCCCAAATTACCATTGAGTTATTGTTTGCCCAACCGTCAGAGCAACGCATATCAGTTGCGATTATGTGAAAAACACCGGTTTCATCACGGAAAATATATGGGTCACGACAACATTTTTTACCGAGAGTCTGAATAATAACAGGCTCATTTTTATTTAATGCTGTGAAATTATATCCGTCTTCTGAAACTGCAAAATGTACAGATTCATTTTCAGGTTCGTTTCCTGTGAAATAACAGAAAAGATATTTGGTAAGGTTCATATTATTATCCCTTTTTCTTTTTGTTGTAAATTACAAAATACGCAATCGTCTGTGCTATGAAGGTTACACCCCAGGAAACGGTGTATGAATGGTATAACCATTCAAGTGAATGAAACTGCGGAATTTGGAAAATAGTATAAATCCATCCTATACGGATACCGCAAACACCTAAAACCGAAATAATCATTGGTACAAGTGAAACTCCCATACCACGAAGTCCGCCACCGGAAACATCCATTAATCCTAATAGTGGGAATGGAATGAACAGACAACTCATTCTTACAAGTCCCCATTTAATTGCTTCAGGTGAGTCTGTAATGTAAATTGAAAGTAATTGTGGACCAAGTAAGTACATTATAGTTGATGCGGTAAGTCCTACTACAATCACACACCCAAAACATATCAAAAAGACCTTTTTTGCTCTTTTATATTGATGTGCACCAAAGTTTTGTCCTGTGAAGTTGAGCGTGGTCTGGTGGAAGGCATTAAGTATTACGTAAATAAAGCCTTCAATATTAAGTGCTGCTGCATTTCCTGACATTACAACAGAACCGAAAGAATTTATTGAAGATTGAATAATAACATTTGAAATTGAGAAAAGCGAACCCTGAATTCCTGCAGGTAAACCGATTTTAATCATCTGCAAAAATTCATTTTTATAGAATTTCAGTTTTGAGAAATAAAGTTTACAAGAGTCATTTCGTTTTGCAAGCGCAAGAACAACAAGAATTGCAGAAACACTCTGTGAAATTGTAGTCGCAAGTGCAACGCCTGCAACATTAAGGTCAAATAATGTTACAAAAATAATGTTGAGTATAACATTTATAACACCTGCGATAGTCAAAAATATGAGAGGAGATTTTGTATCGCCGGCAGCACGGAGAATTGATGCACAAAAGTTATAAACCATCATAAATATTATTCCTGCAAAATATATCTTCATATAAAGTGCAGAAAGCGGAAGCACATCTTCGGGTGTATCCATCCATATTAAAAATGTTTCGGAGAAAGTAAAGCCAATAATTGTAAGAATAAAACCGCCCACAAGTGCTGTTGGAATTGCTGTATGAATTGCTTTGTGAACTTTTTGATTATCATTTGCACCCAGAGCCTGTGCTACAATAACGCCGGTACCAACAGAAAGGCCGATAAACAGATTAACAATGAGATTTGTTATTGCACCTGTTGCACCAACTGCCGCAACGGAAATACTGCCACAAAAACGACCTACAACTACCAAATCAGCTGCATTGAAAAGAAGTTGTAAAAGGCCTGTCAGAATTATTGGAATTGTGTATGCAATAACATTCTTAAATAAAGAACCGTTAAGCATATCAATGCTTCGTTTGCTCATAATTTCACCTGTTGAAAAAAATAACCCGAATTTATTGCGAAAATTCGGGTTTGTGGTCGAGATGACAGGATTCGAACCTGCGGCATCCACGTCCCGAACGTGGCGCTCTACCAAACTGAGCCACATCTCGATATTTAATTGTAATTATTATAATTTTGTAGCGGGCTGATGTCAATTCGCGCCACTACGTGGCTGACGGTTAAAACATAGTCGTTCTGCTAAAATATTATAATACGTTTCAAACAATAAATCAAGTAATTTTTATAGATATATGCGATTAAAATAAATGATAAATTATAATTTATCGGGATGTTCGTAGGGGCGATTCATGAATCGCCCGAATGAGGTTTACTACATACTTTGGGAACGGGCAATTCGTGAATTGCCCCTACATTCTAACCATATTGGTTTTATTATATAATTGTAACGCAGTTCCAACACTTTGCACTTTGCGTTTTGCATTTTGCACTTATCCCGATAACCTCCAATTTGTCAAATACACTATGTATAGAAAAATAGTATTTTTAAGAAATGTTTTATAAAATTAGTGCATTTTTTACCATTATCTTGTATAATTATTTTGGGGTGACGAAATGACAACGCAAGAATATTTGAATTTGATTGATGAAGTTAATGAAAAAGGAAAATTTAAGGCAAATTGGGAGTCGCTTTCTCAACATAAAGTACCCTCATGGTATATGCGCGACAAGCTCGGTGTTTTTATTCATTGGGGCGTTTACTCTGTACCTGCTTTCGGAAACGAGTGGTATTCGAGGGGAATGTATGACAAAAATGTAAGAGAATTTGAACATCACAGAAAAACTTATGGTCCTCAGGATAAATTCGGATATAAAGACTTTATTCCAATGTTTAAGGCTGAAAAATTTGATGCGGAAAAGTGGATTTCTCTTTTCAAAAAGGCAGGTATGAAATACGTTATGCCTGTTGCAGAGCATCACGACGGTTTTGCTATGTATGATACAGAGTTCAATAAATGGAACTCCGTTAATATGGGGCCATGCCGTGATGTTATCGGGGAATTAAAGTCTGAATGTGAAGAGCAGGGGCTTACCTTTTGTGCATCAACTCACCGTGCAGAGCATTATTTCTTTATGAATCCCGGTCGCCTGTGTGATAGTGATGTTAATGATGACAATTACCGTGATTTTTATGGTCCTGCCGTTTATTCAAAGGAATTTGACCCTGATATTATCCATAAAACAACTGCAAATACCTATTCAACGGGTGCAAGTCAAGAATGGCTGGAGGACTGGCTTGTACGGACCTGTGAAATTGTTGATAAATACCAACCGGCAGTACTGTATTTTGACTGGTGGATTCACAACCATAGCTTTAAACCATATCTTAAAAAGCTTGCTGCGTATTACTACAATCGTGCAGAGGAATGGGGCAAAGAGGTCACAATCAATTATAAGCACGAGGCTTTTCCTCCCAATGTTGCAACATTTGATGTTGAACGTGGTGCGTTAACAGGCATTTCACCTGTATATTGGCAGACGGATACGGCAATCGGCAAGCATTCCTGGGGCTATACTGCTGACAACAAATATAAGAGCGCAAGGCAGGTAATCTGCGACCTTGTTGACATCGTTTCCAAAAACGGTAATCTCCTTATCAATATAGGCCCAAAAGCAGACGGTACAATTACCGATGAAGAAACTGAAGTTCTTCTTACAATGGGTAACTGGCTTGAAGTTAATGGCGAAGGCATTTATGGGACAACCTTCTGGAAACAGTTTGGTGAAGGTAGGGTTAATGCAAAGGACGGCTTCTTCCAAGATGGTGATGAAAAGAACTTTACAAACAAGGATTTCAGATTTACATATAAAAATGGTTATCTTTATGTGTTCCAGATGCGACCGTCAAAAACAGTGAAAATCAAAACACTTAAAAAGCATATTCCCCACGATTATCTTATTGAGAGTATTGAACTTTTAGGCAGTGATGAAAAAATCAATTTCACAAGAGATGAGAAAGCACTAACTATTAAACTTAACGGAGAACCCAAAAACGATTTACCAATCTGCTTTAAAATTGCAATAGGATAAATGCAAAATACAGAAAGCTATACACAAGGGGATGGCCTCAAATACAACGATGTCCTGTCTACTTCTTTTTCAACATTTAATATTTAAACAGGTCTGTTTTAATTTGCAGGATTAAATCGAAAAGCTAAAATTATAAACAAAGAGGAGTTTGAAAAAATGAAATATGCGATTATTTTCATAACTATAATAGTAATTGCATTGATTGTTGCCTTTTGTGTAATTAATTATGGTCCATCTAATTTCACCGGTAGTGATTACACCATACCACAACTTGATTTAAGTGAAATGCCGGATGACCTTGAAGGAACACAGTATGAGTATCTTTATCAGCTTTCTACTGTAGATGACACAAATGATTATATGGCACATCCTGATAGTGTGCTTCTTAAAAACGGAGATATTTTAACAGTATATCCAAAGGGACACGGAAAAGGAGCTGTCCTCAATAGGGTCAGCAAAGACGGTGGGTTAAGTTGGAACAGTGTCGTTGAAAACACTCCTAAAAGTTGGGAAAACTCACTTGAAACCCCTACCATATACCGACTTGAATTTTCCGACGGTACACCGGATAAACTTATACTCATTTCTGCCAATTCAAAATGGCCTGATATGAAAACTCCCGGCGGATTTGAATGTTCCGTTTCCGAAGACGAAGGCAAAACATGGACAGAATTTGAAAGATTCTTCAGTTATGAGGATGAGTTCTCTGTAGTTCCGATAGTTGCTATGGCAAGTCTTACAAGGCTTAAGGAAAATGGCGAGTTTGTTGATAAGTGGATGGGCTTTTTCCACGATTCCGATTTCTATAACTACAAGACAATTCTTTCCTTTGATGAAAATGGGAATATGCAATGGAGCACACCCGAAAAATATCTTGCTCCTCATCGTGATATTGAGAAAAGTGCACAGATGTGTGAGATAGAGGTTATCCGTTCTGAAAATGGTAGTGGAGATGAACTCTGTCTTATCGCAAGAAGTCAGTCGAAAAAAGTAAACTCAATGGTTGCCTTTTCAAGTGACGAAGGTAAGACCTGGACTGAACCCAAGGAAGCACCTGCTGCTTTAAATGGTGAAAGACACAAAGCAGAATATACGTCTGATGGCAGACTCCTTATCACCTTCCGTTCTATTGAAAGAGGAGATAAAGCTCAATTCTATGCAAAGAGAATTGATAGAAAAAGAGGCTGGGTGAGTGAAGGTCTTATTGCTTGGGTCGGCTCGTACGAGGACTTGAAAAATGGAACAGAGGGCGATTACAGAATAAAAATAGCTCATATTTATCTTGAGAACCAGAATAAGCCTGAATACTATGCAGGCTCTGATACAGGATACTGTGGTAATGTTGTGTTAGAAGATGATACATTCGTTATCTGTGGTTATGGCAAATTTAGTCCGGATGCAAAAATTGCTGATGGAAAGACACTTAAAACTTATATAACATCCAAGAGAATCAATCTTAAAGATACTGATGAATTGGTAAAGAGATATCTTGAAAAGGAAGATGGTTGTTGATTTATCTTCTTTCAAATGATATAATTTCACAAAATCAATTTTACAAAATGAAATGCCCCACTTGATACTTTCGTTCAGGTGGGGCGGTTTTGTTTAATTGTTTACATCAAACCTAATTTAAACTTAATGTTTGCGAATTTCTTTTTATTGTTTATAGTTTTCAGAACTTTTGGCGACGTGTCAGGCTTGAAATCAAGATTATCACCATTGATTTCGTTAATAACTCCTTTATCTGATATACTGAATATTGTGTACTTAAGATGTGCAGCTTCGTCTTCGTAGAAAACCGCGAAATTACCGTCAGTTAATTCTGTCAGGCAAGAATACCCGTAAAAGCCCTGTGTCAGGTGATACGTGGTAATCCAGTTAACATCACCGTTGCTTTCGGTAAGTCCGACACGGAGCACGCCATCAGCTCTTGATAAGAGGTTACCACCGGCAGAGCAGAGGATAACTTGTTTACCGTCAATTTTCCTTGATGTTTCCATTAGTGAAACCATACAGTTTTTAGTACCCTCGAGAGAACGGTCTGCACGAAATTCTGTCCAAGTTTCGCCACCGTCAACACTATCGGAATATGCGATATAATTACTTAAATTTCTCGCATACATACGAAGTGCTTGATAGTTTTCTCCCTCTATTTTCACAAGCTGTGCTTCACTTGTTTTCTGAAGACCTGCTTTAATTTTTATTTTATTGCTTCTGTGCCATGTTGCGCCGTTGTCATCAGTATAGACAGCACTTGCATTTTCAAAAATCGGGTCTTTGAAAAGACCGTTGTTATCATAAACACAGAAAAGAATTCGATCTTTACCGTTGTGATTTATAACAATGCCTCTACCGGGACCGACACCTAAAAATGACTCTTTTTCATTTTTAACCTGCTCCGAAAGGATTTGCGGATGACTCCAGGTTTTTCCGTTATCATCACTGTATCGCATCCAGAGATATGTTGTTCTGTAGCATTTTAACTCTGCACAACTGTAAAATATATTTTGATGAATTTTAATGCCGTCTGTACCTTTTTGGTCTGCATAAAGCGGCTCACTGTTTTTATAAAGACGGAATTCACGGTCAACAGAATATTCTGTGTTTCTTTTGTCCTTTCTTGTGAAGACAGGAGCAAAATCACCATTAAAATCACCGATGAAATATCCGAAGGTGCTTAATTTATCATTATTCTGACCCTTTGTTAAAAGCATACGCTTTTTGCCATCAATTTCACAGTATCCGGTACCTATTTTGCATTGAAGATAACCACACTCCGATGGTTGAGCATCTGCCACCATAAAAATTCTGCCCGTGCTTGATTGGGCAATGGCTGAGTCAATGAACGAAGCACTGTCTTTTGATGTAACATTGTCTGCGTAGTCATCAAAATAATTGACCATTACATATTCCCAGTCGTTATAGCCGTTTTTAGAAATAGCAACTGCAATATCAATGTTATTGGGTGAGTCAGAGCCGTGAGCATAACGGATGTCAGCACCTGCCATAACACTACCATCATTGAGAGTGTAAAGAGCAGGGATACGATTACGCTCAGAGGAATATTCTTTATTATCAAAGATTTGTTCATAAAAGATTTTTGAAGTCATAATATTCTCCTTGTTTTAACTTGTTTATTCATTATATCAAAATCAATGTGATTTGTAAATATTTTCTAAAATAACACTTACAGCAAATTAATACAGAAACAATCAGGATACTTAATCTGTATTGCCTATTGTTTTCATACAATAAAGATGTTATAATATTTTACAAATTATTTCCTATCAAACATTATGTTATAAATTGGAGAATTACAATGAAAAAAATCAAAGGTCTCATTTCTAATATAAAAGAGCATTGGAACACGCCTGCCCAAGGCAATTATGTTCCCTATAAAGAAGTTGCTACAATAGGTGTTGCAGGTTTTGGTGTCAACTGGACTTCATATCTTGCCAACACAATAGGACTCAGTGCATCAAACTTTTTAGTTGGTGCAAGTATCGGTCTTCAACCGGTGGATTTACAGATAATGTTAATTATCGCAAATATTGTGGGTATGCCAATAGCGTTTTTCAGAGGATGGTTTTTTGATAACCACAAAATGCCGGGTGGTAAGTTTATTCCTGTAATGCTTCATACACCTATACCGATTGTGGCATTGTCAACGCTGTTCGTCTGGTTGCCTTATGAAGATTGGCAATATACTACCAAAGTAATTGTAGTCTGGTTTATGTATATGTTTGTGCAATTCTTCCTGTGCCTTTATAACGAAGGTTGGGGATTTTTCCAACAGGTTGTTACCCCAAATGCACAAGAACGAGCAAATGTAATGAGTATTTTCCAGATTCTCTATTCATTAGCCCCAACACTTACAGGACTTATTGTTCCTACAATTGCCGGTTTAACTTTTGGTCTTAACAACATATGGACATATCGAATTATTTATCCTGCATTCACCCTTGTGGGACTTGTAATTCTTCTCGTATTCTTTCCAAAGCTTAAAGAACGAATTATTCTCCCGAAAAGACCTGTTGAATATGTAAGTATAACTGATTCACTTCGTGAAGTTGCAAAAAACAAATATTTCTGGATTATCAATTCAGCAGGTTGGATAGGATTCCTTGAGGGTGCTTACCATGTAATTCTCAGTTGGTCTTTCGTTTATGCCTTTAATGGTGAAAAGCAGACTTATTTAGGTCTTGCAAACACTATAATCGGTAATGCCGCACTATGGTCAATGGCATTAGCACCATTTATGATTAAATGGCTTGGCAAACGAAATCTTCTAATCCTTCACAATCTCATAAACATTGTGCTTATGGTTTGTCTTGTACCTGTTTATGAAAATCTGTTTTTAGTTTGTGTGATTTTCTATCTCAACACATTTGTAAACACATTCCAGAATGTTTATATGGCAAATATTCAGGCTGATATGCGTGATTATCACCAATGGAAAACAGGTGTTCGTGTTGACGGACTATTTGGTCCTTTAGGACTTATCGGTACTGTTTTAGGATTCTTTACCGGAATGGTTGTTCCTGCGATTTATGAGAAAATGGGACTTAAAGACAATTACGATGTGCTTTATAATGATGAAATGCGAAATAATCTTTTCGATGTTCTCATTATATGCTCAATTGTAGGTGCAATCCTTAACCTTATTCCATATCTTTTCTACGATTTGACAGAGGCAAAACATCGTGGATACGTTAATGTTCTTAAAATTCGCGCTATGTTTGAAGATTATGGGAACGGCGAACTTGAGGATGCACAGCTTGTTGATGCAATGAAAATCATTGAGGGTGCAAAAGGTAATCTTGAAAAGAAAGTTGTGGATAAAACTGCATTGAAGCTTGCTAAAAAGCAAAAGGACAAGGAAGCAATCCAAAAGGCAAAAGCAGAAATCCGTGAAACAAAACGATACAACGAATTTGTTGAAAGTCTGCCGATTGTCAAGGAAGAACTGGAAAAATTCAATACTGAAAGATATAAGGCAAAACTTGTTTCTGCAAGAGAAACTATGTCTTTAGGTGAAGTTTATCTTTATTCTGACTGGAAAGCAGAAAAGAAAGAGGCAAAGCGTCTTCCAAAATCTACAAAAGAAGAAAAGCTTATCCGTGCTGATGCATTTTCTCTTATCCGTGAGAAAAAACGAAGTGCAAAACTTTTAAGAAAACACGGAAAAGATAATCTTACAATTCCTGACGAAAGAATTCCGGAAGAAATCAAAAGTCGTGAAATTAATACTTCAAAAGAGCGTGCACAGGCTAAAAAAGAACTCAAAGCATATACAAAAGGTGTTTCAGTTTATCGCAGAATCACAAAACCGTATAATGATGCAAGAAACCTTGTAATTCAGGCTGAAAACTATATGAGACTTGATGAAATTGAACGCCTTTATGAAGATGCAAAAGCAAGATGTGAACAAGCTATGTACGACACATATTCATAAGCAGTATTTGCTAAAACGGAAAATACAAAAAAATATTTAGGAGTAATTCTGATGAATAAGAAGATAAAAATAAACTTTAATGAAAAAAATGATTCCTATGAGATTAGTTATAACGGTTTTTTATGGGTGAATGACGGAAGAAAATCTTTCGTTTCAGTTTGCAAAAACATTAGTGGTAAACAAAAATGTGTAGATTTATACTTCAATTCTGCTAAAAGCAAAAAAACAAAGTTTTCAGATAATAAGATTGTAACAAGATATTCTGATTTTTATCTTAAGGGCGAAAAATTACCATTTACACTTATTTGTACTGCTGAAGTTGTTGATGATAATGCTGTTGTATTCTCTATGAAATCAGAAAACGAAACCGGTTATGACATTCAGGGAGTTCACTTTCCTGCACCATTCAATTCAAAGACAAAGGGTAAGGATTCCTATCACATAGACCCGATGCGTCAAGGCTTTATGCTTCCTGACCGTTATTTAAAGAACTTTTTTGCAACACGCTACTATACAGGTGTTAAAAGACCGATAAATGCAGCGGATTGTTATATGCCTGTGTGGGGCAGAGTTTGTGACGGCAATACTTTTACAGCGATTGTTGAAACACCTTATGATGCCTCTTTTTATTCTTGTTACGGAAAGCATCTGGCTTTTGTGAATTCAATTTACTGGCAGACTTCACTTGGCAAAATATCTTATGAAAGAAAAATTCGTTATATTTTCCACGATAATGGTGATTACAATACTGTCGCAAAGGACTATCGTAATTATTTGTTTGAAAGAAATCAATTAGTTACTCTTGATGAGAAAATTGAGAAAAATCCAAACATTAAAAACATTATTGGTGTTCCCGTTCTTCATCATAAGATTTTTTCAAAGATTAATGAGAAATCACAGTTTTATGATAAAAAGGGTTCTAATGAAATTCTTTGTGCTACATTCTATGAACGTGCAGAGCAAATGAAACGACTTAAAGCTCTTGGCCTTGAGAAACTGTATATCCATACTGACGGTTGGGGAAAGGACGGATACGATAACAATCACCCATATATTCTTCCTCCTTGTGAAGAAGCAGGAGGTTGGGATGGCTTCAAGAAATTATCTGAAGTTTGTCGTGAACTTGGATATGTATTTGCACTTCACGACCAATACAGAGACTATTATTATGACAGTCCTGTCTTTGACAAAAACAAAGCTGTAACCAATATTGACGGTTCTAATCCTTACTGTTCAATATGGGATGGTGGTGAACATAGTTATCTTTGTTCAGTTTTTGCGTTAGATGCAGTCAAAAAGACTTATATCGAACTTGAAGAACACGGTATAGATGTTCAGGGAGCATATCTTGATGTTTTCTCTATTATGCAGGGTGATGAATGCTTCCACGAAGAACATAGAATCACAAGAGAAGAGAGTATGAAACACAGAGGGGCTTGCTTTGACTATCTCAACGAAAAAGGTCTTGTAATGTCATCGGAAGAACCCGGTATGCAGCTTCTCAATCATCTTGCTCTTGTTCATCACGGACCTCACGCATTAAGACCTCAGGAAAATGGTAAACCAATCGGTATTCCGATTCCTTTAGGCAATCTTGTTTATCACGACTGCATAATTGTTCCGTGGAATTGGTTTAACAACTGGGGCATTCCTAAAGGTGAAGATGGCGATTTGTACGGAGCTTTGAATGCAGGTATTCCGTATATTCATCCTTACGGAAATTCACTTCGCAAAATCGGAACAGATAACAGAACTGCAGACATTGAAATGATGAGCGATGACGAATTGAAGAAAGAGTTTGAACGTATTAAACCTCTTTGCCAGTTACAGGCAAAACTCTATAACAAAGAGATGGTGAAACACGAATTCCTTGGCAGCTACCGCAAACAAAAAGCTACTTATTCTGACGGCACAACCGTTACTATTGATTTAGACAAAAATACATATATGGTTCTATAAAAAGTAATGGACTGTTACACTTATTAGGTGTAATAGTCCATTTCCTTTATTTAACATGTTTCTCTTTATATTTCATTACTATTGCGTTCATCTCATCCATGTGTTCTTCCATATCTGCTACAAGTTTAAACTGATTTCTTGCTCTTATGATATTATGTTCCGGATGAGTTGTTCTGAAATAAACATCGCCTTCAAGGTAATCGGTAAGAAAACGAATACCACACTCAAAGGTCATAAGCTTTGCACCAAAAGCAAGATTTTCGATTTCAGCATCGTTAAGGCTTTCTGCGGTTTCGCTGAGGAACCCGTCAACATAAACCTCGAAAAGTGAAAGGTCGATACCTACCTTTGAAAGGTCTGCTTCATCTTCTGCTGCTTTATTGGCACCTGAACGAATACTGTCACCGAAATCATAAAGCGAAAGACCCGGCATAATTGTATCAAGGTCAATTACACAGATGCCCGTATCTGTGTTGATGTCAAAAAGAACATTATTGAGCTTTGTATCATTATGAGTAACTCTTAATGGTAATATGCCGTCTGCAATAAGGTCTGTCAGTTTGTGTGTGTCGTCTTTACGGTCAATTACAAACTGAATTTCGTCCTCGCACAAAGCTTTTCTGCCTTTTATGTCGGCTTCAGTTGCTTTGAGAAAGTTTTCATATCTTGCAGGAGTGTAGTGGAAGTTTTTAATTGTTTCGTGGAGAGTAGCAGCAGGATAGCCGTCGAGAAGTTTCATAAATCTACCGAAGGAGCGACCTGCGTTTCTAAAGGTATCATTATCTTTTGGCTTATTATAAGTCAATGCTTCATCAACATAGATGTACAATCTCCATGACCCGCCATTTTCGTCACGAAAGTAGTACTCGCCGCTATTGCAAGGAAGAAAATTGAGGTTTTCTCTCTTATAATCTCCGCCGGCTTCCTTAATTTTCTCGGTGATATGCTTTGTAACACCAACAATGTTTTCCATAAGTTCTTCTGGATTTTTGAACACGAAGGTATTGATTTTCTGAAGTATGTACTTCTCTTTTTTGTCTGTTTCAATAAGATAGGTAGCATTAATGAGACCGGCGGTAATTTGATTTACACTTACAATATTACCGCCTCGCTGAAATGCCTCAAAAGCGGTTTTGATTTCATTAGTTATCATTTTTCTGTTCCTTTCACCTTAACATCGGTGTTGCTTCAATAGAAATTTCAGATGTTTTATATTTTTCAAGTTCAAGAATTATTATTTCATTATTCTCTTTTAATAAAGCACCCGGTAAATACAACGATTTTTGTGGACCTATACTCCAATATCTGCCAAGATTAAAGCCATTTACAAAAACATAACCCTTTGTAAAACCTTTCATATTGACAAAACATTCTCCGTTACTTGCTTTGAATGTGCCTTTAAGGAATAATGGGCCGTTCCTGCTTTCTGCTTTTATATTCTTGAATTTCAAACATTCAAGGTTGTCTAAAGGTATTGTATAAACATCAAAGTCGGTCAATACCTGATTTGCAAAATGGATATTTGAAATGCCCTTACGGTCATAAAGCTCCTTGCCGTAATTCACTCTGCCCATTCCCTCAACGAGTACACCAATCTCACTTTCAGAGCTTGTACCCTTAATGAAAAGCTGTTTTTTTAGCTTTAATTTATTAAACAGAGATTTTTTCTTACATCTGTTTATTGTTGCAATTTTCTTCTTTTCAAAATAGACGTGTGCATAATCGTGAACGTCGTCAATTGAAAGGAATCCTGCATCATATTTCCCCTTAAGTCTTGTTACATAATAAACAAGTCCGAAGTTTTGTCCGTAAGCCTCCATGCTTCTTGGAAGTGGCGAATAATGCTTTTGAGCTATATTATCAAGATTATCAAATAAATCTGCAGATTCTGTAAGCTTTACAGTACCAATATTTTGCATTACAGGTGGTTCAGGTAACTTAACCAACGGAATATCCTGTTTTTCGCAAAGCAGTTTTCTTATTTTATGATATGTATCGGTGTAATCACCCCATTCGGTGAGAGGTGCACAATAATCGTAGCTTGTAACTGTGGGCTCATATCGTTTAATGTGGTTTGCACCTGCAGTAAAGCCGAAATTTGTTCCGCCAAGGAACATATACATATTGAAAGAAGCACCTTGCTTGATAAATTCTTCAAGCTCAGGAACTAAATTATCTGCTTTTCTTGTGTGGTGCTTTTCACCCCAGTGGTCAAACCAGCCACACCAGAATTCCATACACATCTTCGGCACTTCGCCGTAGGGTTTCAGTGCATTGAAAGCTGTAGAAGCACGTGAACCAAAGTTGAGAGTAGGTAAAACGCCGTCTATTGTTCCGCCTGAAAGCATATTACACCAAGTTCCGTCAGATGTGAATTTTAGCACATCTACACCAAGCTCATCATACATATCAGAAAGTGCATGTAAGTACTTTTTGTCATTGGAATAACTGCCGTATTCATTCTCAACCTGCATAGCAATAATATTACCGCCATTTGTGATAAACAAAGGTTTAAGAATTGAGAACAGCTTTTCAAAGAAATCTTTTACATGACCGAGATATGTTTCATTATTGCATCGAAGTTCAATATTCTTATCCTTCAAAAGCCATGCCGGTAAACCACCGAAGTCCCATTCTGCGCAGATATACGGACCGGGTCTTACTATTGCGTATAAGCCGAGCTTTTGAGCCGTTTCAATAAACTTCACAATATCGAGCATACCGGTGAAATCAAAAACACCCTTCTGAGGCTCGTGAAGATTCCAACAAACATAAGTTTCTACGGTGTTAAAACCTGCAAGTTTCAATTTTAACAGTCTGTCTTCCCAATATTCAGGGAGTGTGCGGAAGTAATGCATAGCACCTGAATAAATCTTAAACGGCTTTCCGTCAAGCAAAAATTCAGTATCTTTTATTTCAAATGACTTTGCCATTTCATAACTCCTTTATTAAGGATTCTTTTAACACAACCATTCCTGACTTAGTCCTTTTTGTGAAGCAACTGGTCATCAGGATTGAACACCTTGTATCCCGGGTGTCTGCCTGTAATTCTGTAATAACTTCTTAAATCAATAAGTTTCTGAACATTTTCGTCACTGATATCACAACTGCCACCGAGAATTACTGCATTGATAGTAATTTTTGCCCAAAGTTCAAGGCTTTCCATTCTGTAGAAAGCTGTAAGAACATCACTGCCTACTGCAAGAGCACCGTGGTTTGTAAGAAGCATAACGTCGTGTTCCTCGAGATATGGCTCAATAGCAGCAGGAACTTCTGCTGTTGAAGGTGTTCCATAAGGTGTAAGAGGTACTGCACCGATTGCTGCAACATCTTCAATCATATTGTACATATCCATTGGTTTGTGAGCAACTGCAAAACCTGTTGCTCCCGGTGGATGTGCGTGAATTACGCTGAATACATCCTCTCTTTTTTCGTAGCATTTAAGATGCATTTTAATTTCACTTGACGGACGATAACCCTCGTTTGCTTCAAGAATGTTTCCGTCCATATCAAGAACAACCAATTTTTCAGGTGTTATGAATGATTTGCTGATACCTGTCGGAGTTGCAATAATTCTGCCGTCGGGGAGTCGGGCACTAACATTACCGTCATTGGCTGCAACCCAACCTAACTGCCACATTTTGTGACATACGTCACAAATTTGTTCTTTGATTTGCTGTAAATTATCCATAGTAATTCTCCTTGATTTTTTAATATACAGTAAGTATATCAAAAAATTGTAAACTATGCAATAAATAAGTAACAATAAATTAAGTGTGAGTACCTTAGAATACATATTTTTTACTATATATTGCTTAAATACAATATAAAACAACGATACCACTATCGACCTAAATTGTATCAATAGTGGTATCTGATTTGATGAGATTGTTTATAAGGGATTTAAATCGCGAGATAAAAATTTTGTATAATAAGAGCTTCAACTACGCGACTTGCGTGTCGAGGTTCTCGACTGACATTGATTACGCTATTTGATACAATTCGTCGTTTTGGGAGTAGCGTTGCATAAGAATACAAAATAACTAAAAGTAGTTGTTTAATTACTCTTTAAAATAACTTTTTGCGTTTTCAAACAATTCAGAACGGTTGTTGATGTTAAGCTTTTTGAAAATGCTTGATGTATGTTTTTTGATTGTGCTTTCTGTTACAAA
>CALCTT010000051.1 GCA_937906895.1 uncultured Clostridia bacterium
CACGCAGCAATTAAGGCAGGGATGAAAGAAGTCCCTGCTTTTATTTATACTATCATTCGTGACGAAGCGGCAATTATGCTAGTTGACAGTAATCTGCATCGGGAGCATATTCTGCCGTCGGAAAAGGCGTTCGCTTACAAGTTGAAGCTTGAAGCATTAAATCATCAGGGACAAAGAACAGACTTAACTTCGTCGCAAGTTGCGACAAAGTTCGACTCTGCAACTGAAATAGGCAATATTACAGGTGAAAGCCGAGATAAAGTTTACAGATATATCCGTCTGACTTATCTTATCCCCGAACTTCTTGAAATGATGGACGAAGATAAAATTGCATTCTCCGTCGGTGTTGAGCTTTCGTTCCTTGATGACCAAATGCAGTATGATTTGCTTCGTGTAATTGAGGAACAGGAATGTACCCCGTCATATTCTCAGGCGTGGCACATGCACAAGGATTTCACTGCAGGTGTGCTTACTGCGGAAAGTATGGAAAACACACTTACAGCAGAAAAGCCAAATCAGAAACCTATGTGTAAAGTGCCTATTGAAAAGCTGCAGAAGGTTGCACCTAAGGTTAAGGATAAAGACTTGGAAGATTTCGTGCTGAAAGCTTGTGAACATTATTACAGATACCTTCAGCGACAGCGAGATAGAGATGCGAGATAAGGAAGTAGCCTATGGGTGATGAAGTAAAAATTAATTATTCCGAAAACAATATCATTCCTGATAATATCAGCGGTATTCTCTTTTCAGAGGATGCCGCTGAATCTCTTGTCAGATGTTTTCTTCCCGATATCGTATCCTTCTTTGAAAGTGAACAAGGCAGAAAAGAGTTTGAAGAATGGGATAAGGATTGGGATAAATTAAAAGAAATCGAATAAAGAAAAAGCGGGTGCGATATGAAAGTCGCATCCGCACATTTAACAAAAACAAGTATATGAATTACAATATTTACAGAAATTAAAGGAGGTAAATATATATGATAGGCGTTATCTACGCAAGATACTCTTCCGACAGTCAGAAGGAAGAAAGTATTGACGGTCAGCTTCGTGAATGTAAAGCCTATGCCGAAAAGAACGGTATTCAAATTGTTGATACCTATATCGACAGAGCATTGTCAGCTAAAACAGATAACAGACCAAGATTTCAGCAGATGATAAAAGACAGTGCTTCAAAGCATTTCGAAGTTATACTCGTATGGAAGCTCGACCGTTTCGCCCGTAACAGATATGACTCTGCTCATTACAAAAATATGCTTCGCAAAAACGGAGTTAAGGTTGTATCTATTACAGAGACCATATCTCAGGGTGCAGCGGGTATCCTACTCGAAAGCTTACTTGAAGGTATGGCTGAATATTATTCGGTAGAGCTTGCAGAAAAGGTTACAAGAGGAATGATGGAAAATGCTCTTAAATGTAAATACAACGGCGGTACTTTGCCGATTGGTTACAAGGTAGACAAAGAGCAGAATTATTTGATTGATGAGGTTACTGCACCTGCGGTAGTTTTGGCTTTTAAGAGTTATGCCGAGGGTATGTCTATGCAGCACATTGCAAATATGCTAAACTACCAAGGTGTACGCACTCATAAGAAAAGCAAGTTAGATGTTGACATCGTTGCCCGTATGCTGCACAACCGAAAATATATCGGTGAATACAAATTTAAAGATGTTATTACGCCGGGAGGAATTCCCGCAATAGTTGATAAGGAGTTGTTTGAATTGGTACAGGAAAAAATGAAGCAGAATAAGAAAGCCCCTGCAAAGCACAAAGCGGAAGATGAATATCTTTTGACAACAAAGCTCTATTGCGGCAAGTGTCAATGCCTTATGGTAGGTGAAAGCGGTACAAGCAGAACTAAATTCGTTCACCGATACTACAAGTGTGTAAGTGTAAAGAACCACAAAGGCTGTGATAAGAAAACAGTTAAAAAGGCTTGGATTGAGGATATTGTTGTTGATAGTATTCGCAGACTCATTATGAACGATGAAACTATTGAATTTTTAACTGACCAAGCTCTTGAAACCTTTAACAAGGAAAGCACAGTGCTTCCAATACTGCAAAAGCAATATGCACAGACTCTGACAGCAATTAATAATCTCATCACTGCTATGGAGAAAGGTATTATTACACCTACAACCAAAGAGCGAATGGAAGAGCTTGAAGCAGAAAAGAGTGAGCTTTCAATCAGGATTATGAAAGAGGAAATGTCAAGACCTAAACTTACCCGTGAGGAGATTTTATATTGGTTCTACAAGTTCCGTAAGCTTAACCCAAAGAAGCTTGACCACAGAAGAACCTTAATCAACAACTTTGTTAACTCGGTATTCTTATTTGAAGACAGAATGGTCATTACCTTCAACTTCAAAGACGGTACTGAAACCATAACCTTTGCCGACCTCGAAAAGTCGGCATTGGGTTCGGATTTGAAAGTGTCAGGTGCACCAAAAATCGACAAGACTCGTTAGAGTTTTGTCGATTTTTACATCTTACTTCTTCTCTCTTCACTTTTCACTATTATATGGTGTCGATTTTTGGAAGTAATAAGTAAGAGGTAATAGTGAATAAGTGTCTTTTCGCACTCCGTTTGAAGTGCGATTTTTATTTTCTCAAGAAAAAAAGTCCGGTTTGCCACCGGACTTTTTCTTAAGTGTTACTTATATTTTGTTTATTACTTCTTCAATTAAAAGTTTAAACCATACAGAAAATGCTTTTATAGCAACCTTTGTTTTATCAATAAATGAAACAGGTTTATAAACATCAGGGTCAGCATTCCAATTTTCAGTATGACAATTCTCTTCTGTCATAGGATAAAGCATATCATTTGGTGTGTCGTAAACCATAAACTGAGTATATGGGTAATCATCAGGTGTCAGCTGTCTGTCAGCAGATGCAATCTCGTACATCAATTTACGCTCATAAGTTGTCCAGTTAGAATGGCTTGAACCCTTTATAAACCATGTGTAGTCAGGATAAATACAAGTAGAAGCATCAATCATCTTATCAGGAGAAATGTATTTACCTTTACCTTCAGCCTCTCTCTGTGCAATATATTCATCAGAAAGTGGTTCATAAACAGTAGATGTTGTAGCACCGAATGATGAACGCTTAACAGAAGCAAATTGGTCAGAAACAACATCAGAACTTGCCACAATAGGAATTATCTGATATCCATACTTTGAGATAATACCAATGTTGGCACCGCCATCCTTGATTGACTTCATAAGCTCAGGAATTCTCTGACGAACATTCTTGTCGTAATTATCAAGCTTACTGATAAGTCCTGCGTATTCCTGTCTCTTTTCACTGCCTTCTTCACCGAAAACATAATATTTAGCTGCTTCATAATCTTCAGGTGATACGCATGCCCAATAGTTAGGCCATGTATAGAATGTTGAAGTAGCAAGGGCAGATGTAACACCTGCAACAAGCTTGTCATATAAAAGGTTTTCAGTTGTGCTGATTACACCTTCAAGAATACCTGTTTGTGTAAGCATTTCAAGTGTAGCCATTACAAAGTCACCGACACTGAACATTCCGAGTGCTTCAACATCGTAAAGAACACGAAGGAGTGCAGGAGGAGTAATATCAAACTTTGCACAGATAACTTCACTTAAGATTTCAGCACCACCAACAACGCTACCGTCAATTGATATACCCTGAATATCCTCAACACCATATTTAGCAACATAAGCCATTACGATGTTTGTACCAAGACATGTAGCTGCAATACCAACCTTTTCACAGCCTGTTGTTCTCTTAATATCCTGAACATAGGAATTGAATACATCAGCAGTTTCCATTGGGTCAAGTCGCCAGTCATAATGGAACCAATAATCATCTACAGCGAAAAATCCTTTTTCACCCTTCTGACTGTAAGCTCTCTTATTTGCCATTTCCTGTTTGCGTTTTTCAGAAATACCTGAACCATTAGTTACATTACCGTTTTTATCAAGTAATGAGTTAGCAAAAATCTTACTGATTTCTGTTTCAAGACCTTCATAAAGGTCATCCCAGTTGTCAGTCAAAGCACCTTTTGCAATTGCAGGGAGAAGAGTAGTTGCCATTGATTTGTACATTTCACTGTTATCTGTACCATTTTCACCTGAAACAAGCTTCAAAATATCCTTATAATGGAAAATTTTATTGCCTTCCTGGTCATAAAGTGGTTCACCATCACCTGAAATACGGATAACAGGAATCTGACTTTTACTCTCATTTGCTTCAACCCACGCAAAGCAAGTGATTACTGAACCGAGTGCAAGAACAACTGCGAGTAATACGGAAATTATTTTTTTCATAGACAAACCTTTCTTATAAATTTTTATTGAACACTATGATTATAATCATAATGTTTTGTTTTGTCAATATGAATTGAACAAATATACAAAATATTGTGTTTTGATAATAAAAAAAGAATATATAAACACAAAATATTCTCTCATATAGCGATTTTTATAATAAGCTGTTATTGTATAATAAAAATTTTTCCTCACATAATACATCCGGGAGGAATTTTTATGGATTTCTTGAAAGCATTTTTAGTTGGTGGACTTATTTGTGTGATAGGTCAGCTTCTTATTGATTATACAAAGCTTACACCTGCACGAATTCTTGTATCGTTTGTTGTGATAGGTGTAATTCTTGGCGGATTGGGACTTTATCAACCATTAGTGGAATGGGCAGGAGCAGGAGCAACAGTACCACTTACAGGATTTGGCAATACTCTTGTTCAGGGTACAAAGGAAGCAATCCGTCAGGATGGCGCGTTGGGAATCCTTACAGGACCTTTATCGTCAGCATCAGTCGGTATAACCGTAGCAATGGTCTGTGGTCTGGTGGTATCTTTTATTACAAAGCCAAAATCAAAATGAAAAAGGACTGTCCAACCGAACAGTCCTTAAATACTTTGCAAAATCAATTATGCAACAGTTTCAGAAACAAAGCTGTCATCACAGTATGAGCAAGAAACATAATTTTCAGCATCATTACCGATTACAACTCTTTTGCTGTCAACATACTTTTTAATAAGAATATAAGCTGCAACTGCAACAGCAGCAATACCAACAATAATTGCAATAACTTTTAAAGTCTTTTTCATAA
>CALCTT010000052.1 GCA_937906895.1 uncultured Clostridia bacterium
TCAGCTACATAGCTGTCGCCACAAGCTGTACATGTGTATGTTGTGTAACCCTTAGATGTACATGTTGGAGCTGTTACAACTGCGTCATATTTATGACCTACTACAGGTATTATTTCCTGTACAACAACTGTTTTATTACAAGCTTCGCAATGTGAACCCTCTGTAAGTCCTGTTGAGATACAAGATGGCAAAACAGCTTCATCTACAACTAATGTTTTATGATTGCTTTCATCAATTGAGCCATAGTTCTCGCTACATTTTTCACAAATTGCTAAATCCACACAATTTGCAGTACCGCCACTATGAACACAAGTTTCTTCTATAACAACAAAAGTGATATCCTCATCCAAATTAGCGTATTCCTGAGATGTTGAATCTTCATAACCATGAATTGTAAACCCATCAACTACGCCATCTTCTTTTCTTGAGATGTAATAATAACCAAGAGCTGTATCGCCAATTTCAGTTTCTTTACCAAGAACTGTAACATCAGTTAAACTTGTACAATCATAAAATGCATAATCACCGATTTTAGTTACTGTTGCAGAAATTGTGACAGATTTAACATCAGTATTACCTTCAAATGCTGATTCCGCAATTTCAACAACATCATAAGAAACACCATCAATTTCATAACTATCATTAATTATAATAGTCTTTTTATCTCCGATATATCCTAAAATTACTATGCCATTCTCATTAATTTCATACTCAAAATCATCTATTGTTGCTGTTGAATCAACAACATCGATTCCACCGCTGGAAATTGTTATTTCAATTTCTGTTTCAGCATTTCCTATCATTCGTGTACCAATTACATCACAACTGATAGGATAACTACCGATTTCCGCATCTTCAGCAACAGTAAAAACAAGTTTCAAGATATTTCCACTATACGCTGTATTATCTTCAAAAGTGATGATACTTGCATTATTCTCAAAGTCAATATCCTTAATCTTACCGTCTGTAAGCCAAGCACATTCAGACTCGACAAAAGTCAAGACAGTACTGTCAAAGGTGAAATCCAAGAATGATAGTGTTTTAATTCCATCAGCAGATTCAAAGCTGATAAAAACCTCAACCTTATCTCCTGGCAATGCAGATACATTTGATATTTCAGCAGTCGTTGCATTCAATGCAAATGCACCACAAACACCAATATTGAGTATCATAACGATAGCCAAAATGGTACTTAATACTTTTTTCATATTTGTTTACCTCTTTTAAATGGTAGATTTCATTCTTTGATAAATGAAATTGTCAATCCCTTGCACTTAATTATATTTTGCTCATTTTTTAGAATTGGTTCAACCTCAAATATGTTATCAATAACTGTAAGTTCTTTCTTTGCTTTTACAGTAAATTCAAAAACTTCTCCGTGATAATTTATATCATCCTTAAAAGCAATTGCTGCATCCTTGTTTTCCTTATTAAAATCAGCAATTACAGCTTTTTGATTGAGCCATTTACCGTCAAGAATTTCAAATGCTTCGTCATCAGAATAAATAGATAGTGCCATTGATTTAATTGCACCGCTATCTTCCATCGATACTCTGATTGTAAAAACATCACCTGTTTTCACATCAAAAGGTGTTGAAATTTCATTTGACTTGTTGCATCCTACAAAGATTAAAACTAACAATGTAGCAACCAATATAATCGCTATACATTTTTTCATGCTAATCACCAAAACTAAGCTAAAGGATATCTTTCTGGAAGCAATGTGTAATAAAGCAAATGAATAGCATCATTGCTGTTTACATATGAGTCTCCATCGAAATCACCATTCTGATTAATCTCATATCTTTCAGGAAGCAATGTGTGATAGAGCAAGTGAATAGCATCATTGCTATCAACAAAATTGTCACCATTAACGTCACCACGAAGGATATTAAGAATATTTACAGAACCTGGAACAATCTCTACACTAAGTTCTTCTTCAATACCACTTGCATTTTGAGCTGTAACCTTAAACGCACAACCTATTTCAACTAGAGCATCCTCAAGGTTTTCCTTTATTTCAAATGTAAGAAGGAAAACTCTTCCATAAAGATTTGTGTTTTCTTTGTATGTGATAACGCCTGTTTCATCTTCCTGATTCCAGTCATCAATAATTGAATCTTCAATTACCCATTCGCCTTTTACCAATGTAAGTTTATCAGCGTCGTAAGTAACATCATAAATTGACATTGATTTAACATCCGTATCCTTATCTAAAGACACATATACATTAACTGTTTCACCAGGACGACCTGTTACTTTGCCAAGAGATACTCTTGTATCATATACTGCTGCTGTCTGGACAGTTATTCCACCTTTGACAACCTCAAAATACAAATCTTCTTCATCGTAGTTTGAAATATCACCAGTATTGTATGTAACATTGATTCGTGCTTCACCATCAAGTGCAGTTTCAAGAATTTCAAATGTCAAAGTGAGAATTTCACCTGTATAAGTTGTATCTTTGCTATTTAACCAAACTGCCTTTTTACTGTATGTAAACTGACCACCAAGGTTTTCTGATACAGTTACATCTGTAAGTTTTAACATTGAAGTGTCATAATCAAAACCAAGTGAGAATGTATTGATACCAGGATTCTTAGTTAATGAAACTGGAACTTTAACGATTTCACCAGGAGCACCCGTTACTTCACCAACCGTGATTTCACCATAATCATCACCGTCTGTAACAACCTTAATCTGACCACTAATAGTCTGGAATGAAACGTCTTCTTCGTTGTAATTTGCAATATCTCCTGCGTTATATGTTACTGCAACATCCATATCGCCTACTGGTGCTGAGTCTAACACATCAAATGTAAGTTTAAGGAAATTTCCATTTGTATTGATATCTGTACTATTAAGCCATACAGCCTTTTTTGCATAAGTAAACTGTCCTGGAATACCAGATGCAAGTTCAACCTTTGTTAAGCTGAGTCTTGTTTCATCATAATCAAAACCAAATGAAAATGTATTGATACCAGGATTGTTTGCAATAGCAACATCAAGAGTTACTATGTCTCCTGGTGCAGCTGTTACTGATGAAACTGTTATTGTAGGCGTTTCAGCTGCATATCCAACAACAACAGTCGACAAAGCAATCATAACTGCAATCATAATTGCTAATATTTTTTTCGTCATATTAATTCTCCTTATTGTAAAAAATCACTAAAATAATAAGCTCTTCATCGGAGAGATTAAACTCTCCGATGAATAAGAATTAAATTATTTTTCTCTGTACTGAACCCATCTTTGAACATCACTGATTGAATCTGATGCTGTTACCTCAGTTGAAGATTCTAATGATTCAGTTTTTGTGAAATAATACGTATATACAGGTTCTTGGTAATACCAACGAGTTGAATAATGATTTTCAGTATATGTTCCGTCTGGAAGCCACATATTTGTAGCACCACATGTAGGACATTTATATGAACCTTTAAATTGAATGTTGTAATCAGATGCATAATAACCATTACCTAAAGCATATGTCAAATCAATTGTATGACGAGCCCATGACCCAGCCAAAGCGTCTGTACTCCACAGACCACCGCCATTATATCTATGATAATACTTATAATGAGTTGTTGTAGATGATACATATTTTTCAGACCAAACATTTCGCAAACCGTTGCTTGGGTCGGAGTAAACAGGACCAACTTTTGAACCCCATGATGTTCTCTGTGTATCATAAAGGGTCCATCCATCCAATGTAGAAGAACTTGAAGTTGTCGTTGTTGTCAAATTGTATGTCCATTTTTCGTCAACGAGTTGTGCTCCACTTGGTAATTCAGATTCTTTTACCCATCCGGAAACTGGTTTCTGTTCCCAATGTGCGTAAATAGTAATATCATCATCACTGGTTGGTGTAGTATTTTCTGAAACTTGTGTTTCACCAGATGCGTCTGTATACCATCCAAGGAAAGTATAATAATCCCTTGTTGGAATTGGTAATGTGCCATAACTTTCACCGAAAGTAAGTTCCTTACTTAATGTAGAAACTGTACCACCATTAGCATCATATACAAGCGTAAACTTATTAGGTGTCCAATGTGCATATAGTGTTTGATTAACCAATGCTTGAACAACTGTTTCTGCAGTTATTTCAGTTCCTCCATCTTTTTCAGTAAACCATCCTATGAATCCATAATTGTCTCGTGTTGGAACAGGAAGATAACCATACTTCTGTCCATAACTTACTTTTTTAGAAGTTTCAGAATTGAAGATTGTTCCTTCACCAGCATCGAACACCACCGTAACCAATGTAAGATAATTGTTATATTCATTTTCGGATATATATACAATTCCACCGCTTGATACATTTATAAACTGCTTACCATCAATCTTTTCAGCGTATGCCAAGACATTTCCTGTAACGTTGATTTTACCTACCGAACCAACATTCTGTTCGACAACTGATATGTTTTTACAAAGAACAGTATTTCCGCTCTGTGAACTGAAATTATTTGTACCATCAACAATCACATCCACAGCTTCTCCTGTTAATATCATTGCAAAACCTGGCGCATCTATTACAGATACTGAATTAAGATTAACAATTTTAGAAGCAAGTTTTATAGGTGTATCACCATTATTTTTAAGAATTAAATCTCCAAGTGTTGTTGTTTCAGCATCAGAAACAAATTTGAGATTATTATATTCTTTACCTTCTTTGCCTAAAAACCTAAATGATTTAATTGCACCTACGGTAATAACCTTGTTATCAAGTGAGTCATCAACATAAGAAGCATCTATACTAATATTCTTTGCTCCTGAAGCTAACGCTGCATCCACAACAGCTGCATTTGCAGCAACAACATCAATCGAATTTACATTTTCAAAAGCCTTTTCACCAAGTTCAGTTACAAATCTATCAATTGAATAGTGTTTCAAACTTACGCAATCCTTAAATGCATTTGCTCCAACCTTTGTAACACCATAGCTGACAAACGATTCTAAGTTTGTACAACCCTCAAATGCTCCATCAGGTATTTCTGTAATATAGTCAGGAATAATTATTCCTGTAATATTTTCGTTGTTTCTGAATGCTGATGGAGAAATGCTTGTAACTCTTGTTACAGAATATTTGCCGGTATTAGAATTGAAATCAACAGCATATTCAGGAATTACTACATTTGCCCCAGTTCCCTCATATCTTTCAACTTCTCCTGTTTCATAGTTAATTTTAAGGCCTTCTGACCTCATCATCACTCTTGTAACAAATTTATACAAATCGAATGGAACTTCAAATTCTAACAAACCATTTTCACAATCATCAAAACTTGAAGACTTTCTTGAATGGTCAATAAAAATCTTTGCAGATTCATTATCAACTATTGTATGAGTTGTAACATAAAACGACTGTGTTGCAATATCAAAACCGACAACTGCAAAAACATGTGCTGTAGCAGCCTGAACAACTCTGTAATAACCATATCCGGAGCCTTCATTTGTGAGTGTCTGTTTAAGTGCCTTTATTTCTGATGTGGAATATTCAACAGTTGAAGAATACTGGTCTTCTGTGCCCGATGTTCGACCTGTTGACTCCGTTTTCACATCACTACCGCCAATACTTGCAGATGAACTTATGCCAGTTTTATTATATATAACTTCTGAAATTGCTTCTGAAGTTGTCTTATTCACGCTTACATTCTCACTCATCTCATAGCTTGAAGTAGTGTTCCAATTACTAGATGCAGTCTGACTTGTTTCATAGTGATTTTCGGATACACTACTAAGTTCAGTACCATGTGACCCGTTAATTGTCGCTGTAACGCCTTGTGACCTTGCTGCTGCAACTGTACTGCTATGTGTATCTACAACTCCACCGGCAATTGTAGCACTCAAGCTCTTTTCTGTACTGCCACCAACTTCACCGTTCACACTCCAATTTGAACTTTTCTTTGCACCAGCAGATGCTCCGACAGACGCAACATCTTTTTCTCCAATGCTTCCATTAACACCTGCACTAACTTCGTTGCCTCCGCCAACACTACCACCGAGTTTCCAATCAAATGTTTCTTTTTGTTCTGCTGTCAATGAAGTATTTAATTCTGTCTGATGAGTATCTGTTTTGCTATTAGATACTTCCGTTTTCTTAGCACTTTCAAGGCCCCATGAAGCATTGTCAGTAATTTTTGCATTTGTACTACTTGAACCACCTGAAGAAGATGACGATGTAAATGCTCCTCCCTCAGAATTACTTACATACCACTGTTGCCCTGTAACTGTTCCTGTTTCATCAATCTGACCTTGTGTTTTTGCATTCTCACTACCAGATTCATCTGTTGTAGTTATAACATCATTCCAATCCTCAGAAAGTGTCCAACCTGCTGTTGTCGTTGTCGCATTTGATACCGTATTTGCTATTGTCTGAGCAGTTGTGGTATCAATTGAAGTTGTAACATCTGACTCAATTGCCCAAGTAAGACCCGCTGAATTAGGAAGGTCTGCGACTTTACCAATCGGGACATTTTCAATCGTACCAATTTTATACACAAATATCAATTGTTCATTGTCCATATCTTCTACGAAGAGTGGGTCATCTAATTTAGATACTGGCTTCACAAAATTTCTGTTTGATGTCCAGTTTGCATGTACAACAACATCCTCTGCTGTACCCACTGGTATTTCTGTAATTATCTTACCGTTATCAGAAAATACAGTACCATCTACAGGATTTAGGATGATTTCTTTAATTGACCATCCAATAAATGTGTATCCCTGAAGTTCGATATTTCTTAATGGCACACTCTTATTTACGGTGAATGTCTGATTTTCCACAGGAACATCAGGAGAATCAAATATAACCTCATACTCAACTAATGTCCATTTTGCATAAACTTCAAACTCGCCAGTCGTTCCAGCAGGAATTGACTTAACAATCTCACCACTTGAACCAGGGGCATCGTACCATCCTTCAAATACATAACCAGGAACCTTAAGATTCTTGAATTTTGCTACCCCTACTTCTGATGAATATGATACAGGGTTAGCGTTTTCAATTTTACCGTTGAGATATAAATTCTTAAGATAAGTGTCGTTTCCATAAACATTGTAAACAATTGCATATTCACTAATTGGAATAATTTCTTGTTCTTTTATTACTGTTTCACAAATAGTACACCTAATACCATCTGTTAAACCTTCATCTTCTGTTGTAGCAGGATATCCTGGAACCACTTCTTCCGTATGAGGTAATTTTTCTATAACAGTATCTTCAAATGTGATTTCTGATACACCTTCAGAATCACTAAAGTATTTATTGCAATCAGCACAATACCAATATGCAATATTACCTTCGTTAGTACAAGTTGCCTCAACTGCTACAACGGCCTCTTTTTCATGAGTGCATCCAGATAAACCGATTACAACATCGTCACCTGACAGATATCTCATTAATCTTGTAAGGTCCTTATTGTTTACATTGCCATCACCATTAGGGTCGATAGCAACTGTAACAACCTCTACATCCTCGCCTGCAAGGTACTTCATAAGACGAGTAAGGTCTTTGTTATTGACATTTTCGTCTCCGTTAATATCACCTGCAATAGGTGAAATGCCTGTAGCTTGTACACCAGTTATAATTCCTGAAAAACAGGAAACAACCATTATCAAACTAAGGATTAACGCAAGCGTTTTTTTCATTTTGAATTTCTCCTTTCATTTATTTAAATACAAATAGATTCTTAATTGCATTAATAATACTACTAAAAAAATTAAGAATTTTTTGTATAAAACCAACATTTGATTCGTCTGCTTCAATAGTGATTTTTCCTGCAATTGTTTTAAAGTTTACATCCTCTTCGTTATAATTGGAAATATCACCCGACAAATATGTTACATTAACTTCTGCATCTCCACTTTTTGCTGATTCTAAAACAGCAAATTGCAATGTCAATATATCACCATTATATTGAGTATCTTTGCTATTAAGCCAGACTGCCTTTTTCTTGTAAACAAACTGACCACCAAGATTCTCGTTAACCGTAACATTCAATAGTTCGAGTTTTGATGCATCATAGTCAAATCCTAATGAGAAAGTGTTTATACCCGGATTGTTAGCAAGAGCAACATCAAGAGTTACTGTATCTCCTGGAGCTGCAGCTGTTGATGACACAGTTATTGTAGGTGTTCCTACTGCAAATGCCACGACAACTGTTGATAGAGCAATAATAGCCGCCAACACAATTGCTAATATCTTTTTAGTCATATTAAATCTCCTTTATGAGTGTAGGATAATCCTATATTTCCATCAAAGAATAAAATATTCTCCGATGGATAAGAATTAAACTATTTTGCTCTGTACTTAACCCATTTAACCACATTAGAAACATTAGTCTGACCTGTTGGATCAGATGTTGCTTCCTTGGACAAATCACGGTAATAATAGTAAGTATATATTGGTTCCTGATAACGATAAGTTGTTCTTGTAAATGTCTTATCTACAGAACGATTGCCAGCATAACTCGCCATAACCCATCTGTTAGCATAGGTATCTGTTCCTTTATACCTCATTTCATAAAAAGTATCACCTTTGGTTGATTTCGGCAATTCAGTTTCAGACCAAAGTTCTTCTAATTTGTATGTACTATCATACTGATATGTGTATACATAGTTTCCTTTTATCCATCTATAGTAATGATATTCTGTACGAGATTCTACGTTTCGCACACCATTTGAAGGATTTGTAGTACTCCAACCGCTCCAACTTCCCCATGATGTTCTCTTACTATCATACTTTGTCCAACCTGAAAGTGAAGAAGCTGAATTAGAAGTATATTCTCTTAAAGTATATGTCCACTTTGTTTCAACTACCTGAGCACCGGATGGCATTTCGGATGCCTTAACCCAACCTGAAACTGGTTTCTGTTCCCAATGAGCATAAATTGTAGCATTTGTTGCACTCGTTGGTGTTGTGCTTGCTGATACCTTTGTTCCTCCTGATGCAGCTGTGTACCAACCAAGGAAATTATGGTGGTCCTTTGTTGGCGTTGGTAATGTACCATAGCTGTCACCGAATGTAAGAGTTTTGCTTACTGGTGATACTGTTCCACCATTTGCATTATATGTAAGTGTAAATTTATTAGGTGTCCAGTGTGCATAAATAGTAACATTCGTTGCAGTTGTAGGTTTTGTACTTGCCGATACTTGTGTTCCTCCTGATATAGCCGTGTACCAACCTGCAAAAGTATAATTTGCACGTGTAGGGGTTGGCAATGTACCATAGCTATCACCAAATGTCAATGTTTTGCTTCCTGTAGACACTGTACCACCATTCGCATTGTATGTAAGTGTAAATTTGTTAGGTGCCCAATGCGCATATAGTGTCTGATTTACAAGAGCTGTTACAGTTGTATCAGCTGTAATCTGTGTTCCACCTTCTTTTGCTGTGTACCAACCCGCAAAAGTATAATTTGCACGTGTAGAGGTTGGAAGCGCACCATAAAGCTGACCATAATAAACAGTTTTTGTTGTTTCAGATACTGTACCACCGTTTGCATCAAAAGTAACCTTACTTGATGTGAGATATGCATTGAATTCATCTTCTGTTATGGTTTTAAGATTACCACTTGTCATCTTAAGAAGTGTATCAGGGTCTTTTATTGTTCCACAATTCAAAATATTACCGCTTACATTTAAACTCGATGCTACTTCTTCGTTTGCAATTGACAGTTCAATTTCACGACAGAGAATAGCATTCTCACTAGCAGAACTAATTGTATTAACAGAATAAAGGTTAAATATCGCTTTTGGTGAAGTTGATATAATTGCAAAACCAGGAGCGTCTTTAATAGTTACACGATTCAATGTAACTTTTTCTGAATTGAGCTTAAGTGGTGTATCTTTATTTCCACTTAAAATCATATTATTGATAACAGTCTCTTTTGCATTTGAAACAATTTGTAAGTTGTTAATTTGCGAACCATTACCATATAGTGCAAAATAGTCAAATTCTTCTGAAATGCTTACTACTTTATTGTCAAAAGACCCATCCATTTTTGCAATACTTAATGTTACTTTGTTCGCCCCACTTAGTATTGCATTGTCGGCAACATTTACATTTGCTGCATTGACCATAATTTCGTTGACACCGTCAAACGCATTTGTTCCAAGTGATGTAACTTTATTATCGATAGCAAATGATTTAAGATTAGTACATCCTTTAAATGCATTTGCACCTATTTTTGTAACACCATAAGCAATAACTGTTTCAAGATTTGTGCAATTTTCAAATGCACCATCAGGAATTTCAGTTACATAAAGAGGCAAAACAACAGTTTTTATATTTGTATTACCTTTGAAAGCATCCGCACTTATTTTTGTCACTTTCACTGCAGTATATGAATTATCTGTATTGTTTGCCGAATAATACTGTGGTACAACTACAGTAGAACCTCCTTTATCCGTAGTATATTTTGTGACAATACCGTCAAGTCCAAACTGTAAACCAGCTGATTTACCAGTAAGTCCAGCAACATATTCATTTACTTCATAAGGAATTTCAAATGTGACAACTCCATTTTCACAATCATTAAAATTAGGGTCTGAAAGAGAGAAGTCTGTATAAATATGTCTTTCGTCATCAAGTACATTGTATGTATATGTAAAATATGAACTTGTTGCAACATCATAACCAACAACTGCAAATACATGTACTGTTCCCGCATTTACAAGTCTATAATAACCCTGTTCAGAAGAAGAATACTTGAAGCTTTGCTTGCTTGTAGTTTTTTCTTCGGAGTTATATCTAACAGATGATGAATATTCTTCACTGTTAGAATTGGTGTAAGAGTCTGAAGCATTAGTACTCTTAGAACCACTTGTTGCATCCGTCACGTTATAACTTGTCTTTTTAGATATTTGTTCTGAAATAGCATTTGAGAGTTCAGTGTTTCTACTTGTCTGATAACTTTTCTCATAACCTGAAGTAGAATTCCAAGTGCTTGAATTCTCAATAGTAGAATTGTAATAAGACGATGAATTATTTTCGTTATATGTGCCTATATAGCTTGAGCGAGAATCATCAACATGAACAGAATTTGAGTTTCTTAAGCCTCCAGCAACTTCTGAACTAACCGTTGTACTGTTTTCTATACTTGCACCCACTTCTACAGGTGTACATGGTATATCGACACTTACTTCCGCACCAACTGTAGTTGTATTGCTGACACCAAGTTTTGCATCGATATAAGCCTCATTACTATTGTCATATGATCTATTTATTCCGTATGAGTTATCTGTTGTAACTTTAGATGTGCTACTGTTTGAGCCGCCACTACTGTTGCTGACAAAACTTGAACCGCCACTACTGTTGCTAACAAAATAATTGCCTCCAGTAATATTACCTTCGCTATCGGTTCTCACTTGTGTTTTACCTTTTTGCTCATCAATTTCATTTCCAGCCGCAAAAACTGTTTCCCACTCATCAGAAAGAGTCCAGCCAGATGATTTTGTCGTTGCATTGGCAACAGTATTTGCTACCTGTTTAGCAGTTTCTTCGCTTACAGAATTAGAAACATCGTATTCCTGATTGATTTCGATTCCATCAGAGTTTCCCAAATAAGCAATTTGATTTAGTGGAACATTATCAATTTTACCTATATCGTAAACAAAAAAGAATTGTCCATTTGTATCATCTTCAATGATTATAGGCTTTTCATAATTAGAATAACTTGTTGCTTTATTTCTGTTGGATGTCCAGTTCGCATGAAGTGTAATATTACCGGTTGTACCCGGTGTAATTCTTGAAATAAGGAATCCATCATCATTTGACCAGCCTACAAATGTATATCCAAATTGTTTTGCAGGATTGATAAGAGGAACGCCTGTATCTACTGTATATTTTATGCTTTCAACCGGCAAATCCGGAGAATCAAAATAAATCTTATATTCAACTAATGTCCACTTTGCATAAACTTCAATCTCACCAGTTGTTCCAGCGGGAATTGATTTTACAACCTCACCATTTGAACCAGGAGCATCATACCAGCCTTCAAACACATATCCAGGTACATTAAGGTTCTTAAATTTTGTTAATCCTATTTCTGAAGAGTATGATACAGGGTTAGAATTCTCAATTTCTCCATTAAGATATAAATTTTCAAGATATGTATCGTTCCCATAAATATTATAAACAATTTCAAACTCGCTAATTGGAATTATCTCTTGTTCCTTTATTATTGTTCCACAAACATTGCACTTTGCACCATCCGTCAAACCTGTTTCAGTCATTGTTGCAGGATAACCAAGTATAGTTTCTTCTGTATGTGGTAATCTTTCTATTACAGTATCTTCAAGTGCAATTTCTACCACGCCTTCTGCATCACTAAAGTACTTATCGCAATCAGCACAATACCAATATGCAATATTACCCTCTTTAGTACAGGTTGCCTCAACTGCTGCTATTTTTTCTTTTTCATGATTACATCCTGATAAAACTATTCCAATATCATCACCTGAAATGTATCTCATCAATCGTGTAAGGTCTTTATTGTTAACAGAACCATCACCATTAGGGTCAATAGCAACTGTTACAACCACAACGTCTTCACCCGCAATGTATTTCATCAAACGAGTAAGGTCCTTGTTGTTAACGCTACCGTCTCCGTTAATATCACCTGCAATAGGTGAAACACCTGTAGCTTGTACACCAGTTATAATTCCTGAAAAACAAGAAACAACCATTATCAAACTAAGGATTAACGCAAGCGTTTTTTTCATAGTTTTTTTCATTTGTATTTCTCCCCTCTTATATTAAAAAATAAATAGATTCTTTAAGTTGTTGAAAAATGCTACTGCAGTATTCAAGATTTCTTTGTATAAAACAAACATTGGCTCGCCATATTCCAACGCTCCATATAACATAATCATTATTATGTTGTAATTCTTATATATTTATTTTGTTTGTACATTTCTCATTTTGAAAAATTAGCATAAAAAAGTAAGCTTTTCCTGTGGGATAATTAAGGAAAGGCTTTAATGTAATTATTTTTTTGCAAATCAGTAAAATTTTTACTTGAAAAATATTTATTTTATGATATGATTTATATGTATAGTTGTAATTAGAAGACTAAACATACAACATAATAATGATTATGTTATCAATCGGTGCTCATGTGCCGATTTTTTATTTTTACGCGTAATTATTGTTATGTCAAAAGAATGAAAAACTAAATTAGTAATCGTAGTTTTTCCATTCTCTGTTTGTGTTCGTTACAGGTTGTTAAGACATATATTCTCGTTGTATTTATACTGCTGTGGCCTAAAATATCTGCAAGTTTCACAATGTCTTTTTCTATGCCATAAAATGTTCTTGCAAAAAGATGACGAAGGTTATGCGGAAACACTTTTTTAGGGTTGACTCCTGCCTCTTGGCACAAAGCTTTCATATCACGCCAGATATTACATCTGCTGATTGGGTTGCCATTTCGTGTTCTAAAAATTATTCCTGTATTTATGCTTTGTTTCTTTGCGTATTCCAATAATCTCTTTTTCAAAATATTAGTAATCAGGATTACTCGTGTTTTACCTTTACAATTGACAATCGCTTCACCTTTTTGTACTGCTTCAACGGTAATATATTGCAATTCACTGACTCTGATTCCTGTACTGCAAATTGTTTGAATAATTAAACTTAATCTACCATTGCTTTTTTGTGCGGTATTAATCAACCTGAAATACTCGTCTTTAGTTAATTCTTTTTCTTCCGGATAATATATTGACCGCTGCACTTTATATTGTTTTACACAACAATCATTCCAATTAGCAAATTTGAGAAATGAGTTTAATGACGCAATCATTGAGTTTGCACTTGTTATTGCATAGTCATTTAACAAATTCGCTTTATACTCAATAACACTCTCCTTACACACATTTCTATCCTGTAAATATAAAACAAAATGTTTTATATCTCGCATATACTTTGCAATTGTATTTTCGCTCTTTTCATCTTCATACAAATACAATTCAAATCTATGAATTATATCATTTGTAATTACCCTTTGCATAAACATCCTCCTAAAAATCCTATGTTTCTATTTTACACATTTTTATTGTTTTTAGTAGCATGGCATGGTATATTAAAAATAAAGGAGTGAGGGGAATGGCAAATGTTTATACTTTAAAAATTACATACTCTGATTGTGACAACAGAATATGGCGTGAAGCACAGATATCTGAAAATGCTTATTTATCGGACTTAGGATATATGATTCTTGCATCTTTTGACACACTTGCATATCACCTTTTTTGCATTCGCTCTGAAAAATTAGATGTAACATTTGAATTACCTAATGAAGATGAGGAAATAGAGTTTTACGAATGTCTTTTTTGCACAAGGCTCAAAGATATACATCTGAAAATCGGTGACAAGCTACAAATGGTATATGATTTTGGATGTGACCAGACTTTTGATATTGAGGTTACTGGAATTTCACCTATGCCAAGAGGAGCCGGAAGAGCATACCCCAAAATTATTGATGGTGCAGGTAGAGGAATCCTTGATGATGTTCCTGTTTTTGAGACACTTAATATCATTAAGAGAACTGATGCAAACGGAAAATCTGACCATTATTATATGGATTATGATGAACAGGAAATGATATGGGATTATCGAAACTACAACATTGAATATGATAATGTTCTGTTAAAGGGTAAAATTGAGCAAATTGCGGATGGATACTCATATTTTAAGCAATTCTTGGAGGAATAAATATGACTGAATCAGAAAAAACTGCTTATGCAAAATAGTTCATTGGCAAATTGGCAAACGGAATAAATCCTATAGATGACAAGCCTGCTTAACAGTTTGAATCTGTAATTAATCATAAAAACACTTCTAAAAATAATACACAGTAAAAAACAACAGCGTACAGAGTCTAAAACTTTGCACGCTGTTGTATTATAAACCTAAAATATTCTTACATGTTTCAATATTATTCTTTAAACACTCGTCGCTATTTCGCAACTAATTATCTTGTAATTGTGTAAATCAATACTTTCTTGACAGTTTGATTTCGGCTTCTTCTCTTGTAATAGCACCACTGTTACATTGAGCCATAATTTGCACATCCTTGTCTTTGAGGTTATAGAATCTCCACACTATGTATGCTGCAAGATAACCTAATGTAGGAATCATAGCATATATAAACCAGAATGCATCAAGTGCGTGAGGAGTCTGAGTAACTCCCATGGCTGCAAGTTGTTCAAAGTTATCTGCTTTAACACTTACCCAACCTACAATAGGGAGTCCGAGAAGTCCTACGGAAAGTGAGCTTGAAACAGCACCTGAAAGCTTTAGTACAAAGGACTGAATAGCAAAGGTTATTCCTTTTGCTTCAATATTTGATTTATAATGACCATACTCCGCACAATCCGGTGTAAACATAAACAGCATGACACCAATTGCAGATGTCGGAAGTGCTCTGATAACGGATAATATTACAAAATATATTGGGTTTTTATATCCACAAAGCCACATAAGTATGCCTGAAGCAACAACTACAGCTGTACATATTCTGAACATTTTCATTTTATCGTATTTTCTGAGAAGCTTCGGTATAAGCAGATTTGCAGCAAGTCCGAAAGGAGTGCCAAAAGCACCAACTATAGTTGTAAAAAGTGAGTCGTGGAATAAATAGTAGGATGCCAGGAGGTTAAGAGCATTTACATAGTTCACGCTTGAATATAAAAAACACACCTAAAAAATAAATCAGGAGATATTTGTTTTTCACAAGATATGCGAGCATCACTTTAATGGTAAATGACTCCTCCGTCACAGTTGCCGGATGTCTTTCTTTCACATTGATACAAGCAGGAATCATAGTTGCAATTGCAATAACAGCACTGATAATAGCGGCTGTTGTGTAGTTACTTCCAACTCTTTCGCTTACTAAAAATGTAGCAAGCATAGGAGTAAGTATGCCACCAACAGAACCCCAAAGGCTCCTATATGCCATCATACCGTTTCTTTCGTCCATATTATCGGTCATATAAGTAATAAGACTGAAAATAGGAACATCGCAAAGTGTATATGCTGTATCCCACAAAAGATAAGTAACGGCAAACCACAAAAGCTGTGCATTTTCCGATATCCCGTCTGGAATTGAGAACATAAACACACTGATTACAGGAATGAAAAATAGAGAAATCTTTAACCAGGGTATGCATTTATTTCCGCTTTTGAATCTGATTTTATCAAAAAGAACTCCAAAAATCGCATCATTGACAGCATCCCATATTTTAACTGCAAGCATAACGGCAGCGACCTTCAACGGGTCAAGACCGAGAAGCACAAAATATGTAGTTAAGCATCCGCCAACAAAGGAGCCAATAGCACTCTGACCGGTGAAATAAACATAATAGCTTCTTCTTTCAAGACCACTTGTTTGCCATTCTGACGGAGCCTTTAGTTTAATCATAAATTTTCCTCTTTTCATATATATTTTTGGGGACTTTAATCGTCAGCCGTTGATATTTTCACAATAAATTATATGTTTTCAAGACATATCAGCAATGCCTTCAAAAAATCCGCATCATTCTGTGATGTTCTCTTTTTCGGGCCCTTTGTCCTGTTTCCTGCCATACGCTCCTTTTTGCCTATAAAACGGGTAAAAAGGAGATTTTCTATATTGTTGTCAGTATAAATAAGTCCGTTCTGATTAAGTGCCTTTCCGCCTTTACCAAGAACAAGAGCAGCAAGACCGTAGTCCTGAGTAATAACCACATCACCTTTTTCGGTTAGATTTGCAATACGACAATCAGCAGAATCTGCACCCTTGTCAACAACAATGGTTGCAGCACCATCCTTTTCAATGGTGTGAGTATTATCGCAAACAATTATACACTGAATATTCTTCTCTTTTGCTACATTTACTGTAATATCCACCACAGGGCACGCATCTGCATCAATTATAATTTTCATAAGTCACCTTAAAATTTTAATTAAACTATAATACCATAATTTTTTAGACTTCACAACACTATTATTAAACATAAAAACGTACTGTGTAAAGCAACTGCTTTTATCAACTCATGTCTTTTTTTGAATACACAAAAGGCGAGGTCATAAAAGACCCCGCCTCTGTTATTATAAGTATTTTATCGGACAAACTATCCTATTTCGGAAAACATCCTTTTTTTCAACAATTATTTAATAATTAGTAGTTATAATGAATTGTTGAACCGAAAATGTATCGGAAGAAGCCACAAATCTTTTGAATGAATCCTGCATTTGAGTATATCTCAACGCTGTCTGATGCAAGAACATTTCCGTCTGCGTCATATAGTGTTGCAACAAATGTTGTATGTCCCTTGTTTTTAGAGATAATCTTTATTGACTTCTCATCATTCATTTCTTCTATCTTGAAGTTATTATTATCTGCGGTCCACACTACTGTTGCACCTTCAGGAAGATTATCACTTACCACAGCACGAAGAATAAGTGAATCTCTGCATCTGAGTTTTACAACTGATGGTTCACGAATTGACAATGTGTATTCAACAATTGTGAGTGCATCAAGAAGTTCTTTAAGCTCCGTATTAATTTTCGCAAGAGCTTCTCTTTCCACATCAGTAAGATTATTTCCTCCTGTGAGAGCTTCAATATCTTCAATCAGTTTTTCAATTGCAGGTATATCACTCTCATCTGCAGTATTTTCATTATATTTTTCAGCAGTTTCTTCTATACGTTTGATTTCTGCCGCAACCTCTTCAATTTTTTCAAGAAGAGCATCAGCTTTTTCGTCCGCATCTCTCAAGGATTCTTTTTCTGAATCAGAATACTTTCCGCTTTCTTCAAGAGCCTTAATGTCATCCTTAATCTGCTGAATAGCATCTTTGTCAGATGATTTAACATTTGACTCATCGTAGCAATCAAGAGCAATCAGAACTTTTTCAAGGTCATTTGCAAGTGAAAGAATCTTTGCAAGAAGCTCTTCACACTTGTCGCTGACACCTTTCCACTCTGCCTTTGTTTCATCGTCAGCAAGCTCATCTCTTGAATTATCCATCATATTCTTAACTGCGATTACTGCATCTGCATCAGATGTTGTTACATTGTCAACTGTCAGATTATCAATTCCGCTTGTATCAGGATTGATAGTGAACAATGCTTCGACAAAATTAATATCATAATTTGCGTTTTCGACTGTTCCCTGATTAATCTTGTAAACTCCTACATTTTCTCCTTCTTCTCTTGCAAGGTTGCCTGTGAGAACATCGTCTGCAAGGAGTGGTGTGGTTTCATCTACAATATATGTTAATTCAGGGTCTGCTTTTCCGTAAATCTTTTCAGCATTCTGTGCCTTAACAGTTACAGGTCTCTTTGCAACCTTGATAACAACTATAATATCGTTTACTGTTTCATAGTTATCTGTATCATCAGGAGTAAATGTTACCTTAAACTCATTTTCACCTGCATTACCTACTGATGTTGCAAGGTCATCCTGCCATGTGAATCCGTCAGGAAGCTCAACATCTGCAAGAGTTTCGCCGTATTCTGCTTCAAGATTTTCAGGAACTGCATAATCAGGAGAAAGCTTATTGATTGTAATTCCGTCAGAGCTTACATAAGTTGTATTACCTGCAAGGTCAGTTCCCTTTGCATAAATTACATACTGCTTACCTCTTTCGAGAAGAATTGCATCTGTATATTCTGTCCAATTATCAAGTGCCTTAACCTCATCAAGACTAAGTGCTGAATCAGAAACATGGTAATAAGTCTTGTCAACACCACTACCAACATCAGTTGCTGTAACAGTTGCTTCCTGAGTTTCATCAAAGAATAAACCGAATGTAATTACGTTCAGGAATTCTCGCCAAGCCTTGTCAGCTACTGAAATTTCAACCTCAGGAGGAGTTACATCCTTAACACCTGTAATTTCAACAGTTTTGTTGTTATGAATATCAGTAATTGTGTATATACCGTCAACCGCCTCAATAAGTTCACCATTTGCAGTTACTTTAATTTCATCTGCGTTGTAACCATCTTTTACTTCAACAGAGAAGCTGAAGCTTGAACCGTAATCAACAGTAGTTGAATCATCAGTCTTAATTTCATAGCCCTCCAGATTCTCAGGAAGAGTAATTGTGAGAACATCAGAAGTAAGATTTCTGTTACCGCCGAGAACTGCCGCTACCTGCTGTCTGTCAAGCTGAACAGTAAGAACACCATTAACATCAATGGAAGTGCTCAAAGTATTTCCGCTGATTATTGCAACGCCGTCAACAGTGTATGTGTCCCATTCTGCCTGACCACCGATAACGCTGTTAGCAGGAACAGAAACACTCTTTTCACCACATACGAATCGAAGCTCCAATTCGCCTGTTTTACCTGCAGGGATAACCTTATCTGTATAATCTGTACCGTCAACATAGATTGCAAGACGTGTATCAGGATTACCGAGAACAAGACCGTTATTGAGTTTAAGAGTCTTTTCCTTTGATGTGTTTCCTATCGCATCTTTTGCATAAAGTGAAACCTTATGTTCAAGAACATCAGTATTCATAGCAACATCAACAGAGAAACTGCCGTCTGCATCTGCAGTTACTGTTTTATACTCTTCACCGTCAACAAGAATCACAACAGTTGCACCTGCATCACTCATACCGCTGATAGTTGTAGTTTCTTCAAAAAATCCGCCGTTTGCAGGAGAAGAAATCATAAGCTTCGGTGGTGTTGCGTCAACTCGGAAACGATAGTATTCTATAATTCCGTCACCGTTTGCGTTTTCACCGCTGAGTCTGAGTGTGTGTTCACCTTCGTCAAGAGATGAAAGAGTGATTGTACCTGTTTTATCTGCTGACCATGTACCTGTTGCTACATCAGAATCAAGAGTCCATTCACCTGAAACAGCCATATCAGATGTTATATCAATAACAATATTGTTAATACCTACAACATCAATTGTTTCAGTCTGTCCGCTTGCATCAGCAAGTTTCTTTGCTCCTTGTGCTGAAATTGTAACAGTAGCCTTTTTAGGTGCTGTCATTGTAACTGCACTACTGATAGTTTCCTCTGAAATATAGTTATTTCCGTCGTCACCCTCAACATAACCGCTGATTCCTACGCAGTATTTTTTACCTGCCTCAAGAGAAACTGTCTTTTTGATTTCTGTTACATCATCTCTTCCCTGTGCATCGTAAGGAGAAACGAAATTGCCGTCTGCATCGGTATAATATGTGTTTTCATAGCTACCGCCGACAGTAATTACACCGTTTTCAGCCTCTGTATTAATTGCAGCAAATTCTGTTTCTACAAGTCCGTCTGCAGTCTGTTCGTAAACAGTTGCAATAAATCCGTCATAAGCACTTGGGTTTGCAACAGAAACATCAACTGTATAATCACCGCCGAGCTTTGCCCCGCCAATAGAAGGTGCTGCAGGCTGATTAGGATTTACATATACAAACTTGTCAGCTGCATAAACCGTGTTGTGAAGTGAGTTTTCTGCACTTGATGCTACGGCGATAATATCATAAGTACCGCTACGAAGACTTGCGGGAAGTTCAAATGTTGCCGTACCGTAATCAGTTGTCTTTGCAACGAAATCTGTTTCATAAAGAGGAGTATATTCATCATCAGAAACGGCATAAATGCTGACTGTATCATACATTGCAAGTTGTTCACCGTGCCATGTTACTGTCATACCGTCTGCTTGGTTATATGAGTATTCAACAGAATCCATACTTGCCATATCAAGTACTTCATAAATTGAAACCTGTGAATCAACACTTGTATTAAGTGTCCAAACAAAATCGTATGCCCACTCTTCTGTGAATGAAACTGTTATGTTTGCTTCTTTCTTTTCTGAATTATAGGAAAGAAGTGCATTTTTATCTGTCTGACTACCTGCATCAACGGAATTGTCAAGCCAGTTGAGAGGATAGCTTATTGTTTTTCCGTTATTATCAACAGTTGTGATTTTTATTCCGTTTTTACCGTATTTATCACCCTTTGCAAGTCTTTCTGCTTCTTCAAGACTTTCTGCAGGGAATGAAACAGTAAGTGCCAAATCCTGATATGACTTGTATTCACCGAGATGGAGTTTATGACTCATTCTATCTGCTGTGCTGACTATCTTTAATTCACCGGAATTTATATCATCTGCAGGGTCTGTTGATGCGGCAAGTGTCATATTTGCACCATAACTCATATAGAGAATCTCGCCGTCTGACTCTGCAACAGGAATATTGGCAAATGCTATTGGAATTGTTGGTTCAGGTGTATTGTAATGTCCGAAACCGAAGTCAACATCTCCGCCCCAGTGATATGTTACGCCCATATCAAGTCCGATAACGCTGAACGCACCCCAAATTCTTTCATCATCAAGTCCCAGAGAAACATTGGCAAGTTCAATTGAACCAATCAATGGAATATCAGGAATCTGAAGGACTGCTTTTATAAATGCTTCCCAGAATGTGCTGTCATCACGAATGTCCTGCTGAGCAGCTATGTAACCGCTACCAACAATTATGTCAAGAATATTGACATCAATATCCGCACCAAATTTAAAACTTGGATACCAATATGTTGAAAGTCCCAAATGGTCAATAAGGTTCAATCGTTTAACACCTAAACCAATATTATCAAGACTTACATCAAAGCCTCTCAAGCTTGCTGTAAGATTTGCATCTGCTTGGAATACAAAGAACAAGCTGAAGCTACCGTAAAGTAACAACGCCAAAGGTGGGAGAGTTGAATAACTGAACATCGTATCGTAAATGTTATCCATACCACCGCCGAGTCCTTTTACCCAAAGCACGCCTACACCGTCAACATTCACACCTGTGTGTCCGCCATCAACAGCAACAAAGAACTTGTTAGGAACAGGAATTCCATTATAAGACCTGAGTTCAAGAGATGCTTTCATTTCAAGATAAATGAAGTTTGCTACACCTGAAACACCTACTGCCCACAGTTTGTTTCTTGGCATAATGCTGAGATTAAGAGAACCTTTTATTTCAGGAAGACCCATTGCATAATCAGGAATGCCGACGTCAACTGAAATATTAAATCCTACAAAACCGCCTGCTCCGAAAAGAACGTCTTTTACATAAAGATTAAGACTGCCTTTCTGTGCAATTTCCCATTTTTCCTGGTCAGCTTTATAGTTATCCTGTGCCTCACGAAGCTGATGCGGAAGATAATTGCTCTTTGCAAAATTCAACTGTACTGCTTCAAGAGGAGATGTGTTTGCACGCTTATAATCAAAGTTTGATGGAATAAGGAAATCAGGAGAAAGTTTTGCACCGAAGCCAATTACTCTCTCTTTAGGAGTATCGGCAGTTATCTGTGACACATCTTCAAGTGCAATCTGACCAAATTCACAATATCTGAAATTAAAGATTACACCTGCAATTGTCTGTCCAACACTTGCTGCACCGGGCCATAGAAGAGTCACAACATTTTTCTTGTTAGTTGTGTTTGCCACATCAGTTGCACGATTGCCTTCAAAATGATACTGGGTAAGTACACATTCCTCACCATTTTCAATGGCTGTGATAGCACAAACACCGTCCCAGATTTTACTTCTTGATGAGCTTGTGTAAACTCTGCCTTCAATATCTGTTTCTATACTCTGGTTACTTGCACCTGCATTAACTGCTCTTACGGTAACATAACCATCTTCAATTTCGACACACTTGTTAATTGTTATTGTGCTTGTTATTGTGCCGTCAACCTCTTCAATAGCCTTTGCTGTTGCTTCAACAACATTGCCGTTTGCGTCGCGTTTCACACCGAAACTGCCTCTGAATTCAAGAAGAACAAGGTTATTGGCATCCTTCATATTTTTCTTATAATCGTTTTCATCCGAATACAAGCCTATTTTGTATTCGTCGCCGTATCTTTCAATTCTTTCAACTGTAAGGATACCGTAAACAGGTGAAAAATATGTATAATCGTTTGAAACTACAAACTGAAGAAGTGTAGAGGTTATATCCTCCTTACCTGCATCATGCCAGTCAAATGTGACCTGATATGTACCTGTAAGCATTTCTTCTTCGAGATTAAGTGTTATTGTTTCTGCACCGGGGTTAACAACAACATTTTTTGCAGGAATGATGTATGAAGCACCGCTGTCAACCGCGTTTAATGTAACGGTATAAGCGGATGTATCTTCAAGCATTGAGAAATTAAGACCTGTGATAAAAAGACTACGGAAACCTTCGCAATAGATAATCTGTGGGTCCATACTGTTGAAATAGACATTTTCGCCGAGTTCACCAGGACAGAATACCATAAATTCTCGACTACCAAGAAGCTTTTCTTCTGTAATAGTTTCATTTTCGCCTGCATCATAACAAAGAATTTCAAATCTTCTGTACTCACTACCCACTCTCGGAGTAAGATTATAGAATAACTCAAGTGAAAGTTCTTCGCCTGCAAGAACATCTGTAAAGTATTTTGTCACTGTGTCAGCTTCTGCCATTTTCTGATTTGTGTACCAGTCAGAATACGGAGTGTTACCGAGTTTTGTATTAACAACAACCGTCATATCATCAAGTGTTTCACCTGAAATATTCTCGATAAGCATTTTAATAACAGTATCACCCGGTCTGCCGTTTTCAACCTGTGACAAATATGCATCGTTTGTTTCGTTCATTTCCATGCTGACAGGAACAACAGGAAGATTAATTGCAACATCTTCTTCGCCACCTACGTTAGCATTTGAGAAAATACCATAGTAAGTTGAAATTGTTGATGCAGTATCTTCTGTAAGAGCACCCATATCAAAATAGAGAGCATAAGCACTGTCAGCTGTGCGATACTGTGCATTATATGGAGTAGTGAAATCAAGCGTTGTATCAGGTGCGAAATCAAATACGCTGCTTGCCAAATTGTTCCAATGACCAAAAGCCACCTGATACGGTGCAAGAACACTACCGTCAACTGTTGTGTTTATAGTATAAGCATTAACAGATGGTGACATGGCATCATCAACTGCAAAAAGTGTTGTATCATAAGCCATATTATGCTCATTGTTTAATAAAACTTCACTTCTGACAGTTCTGTATTCGCCAAGAGAATTTGAAAGCTGATAAAATGCGTAATCCTGCTTTCCGAGTGCAGTATCAAGTAACACTCTTACCTTTACGTTGGCAACATCATCCTTTGAAGATGTTACAGAATAGCTTATCTGTGACATACCGTGCTGAGTTGAAGTTTCATCAAGCAAAGATATTCTCTGCTCAATTGTAAGGTCTTTTACACTCCAGGTTGCGACAAGTGTATTACCTTCACGACTAATTTCAACATTGCTGCTGTCAATGCCAAGAAAACCGTATTTTCCGCCGAAGATATAATCTTCAACATCTCCGTTATCTCTTGTAATTCTGAACGATGTGAAAGAAGTGTCAAAATTCTCGGCAGGATAAAGCAGATTTTTATCGTCATCTGCTTTATTGAGCTTATCGCCGTCACGAGTCGAAATCAGGAAGCCTCCGTTTTCGCCTGACAAAGTGACACCGAGATACTCATCTGCCATTTCGAGAATACTGTCTTCATCTGCAGCAAATCCTGCTAAAGGAATTGTACTGATAGTGATAACAACGGTTAATATAACCGCTAAAATTTTTCTGAAGTTTTTCATAAATTTATCACCTCGCTGCAAATTATTCCACATACAACACAAAGCGAATAACATCTCTGCCCTGAGTTGTAAGAAGGAATGTGTAGTAGCCTGAATCATTCAGACTTACCTGATATGTTTTGTTTGTTTCCTGTGAATAGCCGTTGGTAAGTGATGTAGCACCTGTTTTAAGGTTGCCTGCTGTTTTCTTACCCTGCTCCCATTCAAGTTTGTATGGTTCGCCTGAAAAATCAACCGTGATATCCTGATTACCCTTTGATACGATAATAGTTGAATCTCTTTCGACGATTTCTCCATTAACCTTAATGCGAGCTTCATTTCCGTCATAGAAACGAATCCAGCCTTCTCTTGAAGTTGTGTTACCCGCCTCATCAGTAACTTTGTATATTACTGAATTCTTTCCGACTGTTCTGACGTACTCAAATTCATAAATCAACTTGTCTGAAGCAGTACGATTATCTGAGGCTGCCATATTAGCACGAAGAAGTGCTTCAACTTCTTCATCACTTGTATTGATAGATGCTGAAATTATACCCTTATCAATAATAAGTGTAGGTGTCATATAATCAGCAAGAGGAATTTTTGCAAACTGAGCAATTGCTGAATTTCCGTAAGCATCAACTGCATAAACTGTCGGATAAAGGCCTGCTGAATCAGCTTCTACAGTAAGCATTACCCATTCATTTGCAGGAGCATTCACCGTTGTTGCCTGGCTTACTCTTATTGTTGAAGCACGATTAACTCTTGCATAGAAAGTATCGCCAACCTTGATGTCATATTCTTCAGGATTGTCAATTACTGTAATCATTCCGCCTGTGCCCTTAATACCAATTGTAAGATTGAGATTTTCAGTTATAAGTTCAGGGAAATCAACAGTCAATCTGACCATATTACCCGCAGTATCAAAGATGTTATATGTCTTTGCCCCTGCTTCTGCTACTGTTCGTGAAACAGTCTTTCCGCTTACGCTTACTCCACCGAGTGTAATTATTTCATCTGCAGTAAATGTAACAACTGCACTTCTGTGATTTTCGCTGTATTCAACAGTTGCATTAACCACAGGTGGTGTTTTATCAATTGTGCTGATAATCGGAAGCTCAATAACAGTCTGTTTCTTGTTTACTGCCGCTGTCGCTTTAAGATAAAGCTTTGATGTAGTATTCTGCTTGAAAACAACAGTAACTCTGTCTTCAAGATTAGAAACAATTACTCCGTCAGGAGCAGAAACTTCTTCTCCTGCTTCATTGACAACAACTAAATCACCAAGGTCTTTATCAAATTTGAGCTGAACGCTTATATCGTTGTTTGTGAACTTTTCACCGTTCACATCATAGTTTGCAGACCATTTTTCGCTTTCAACATAAGGAACGGTTGCATCAATTGCCTTGATAGTTGTTGTAATTTCACCTGTATAAGTCATTGAGTTGAAATTGTATGAATAATAAACTACAACCTCTGTATCCTTTGCAAAACTGTATGAAAGATATGGATAACCGTAGAATACTGAATCTTTATCATCTTCATACACAGCAACAGGCTCAACATTTGTTATTGCGAAGTTTGTCAAACCTTCAAGTACAGGAGGAATAAGATAAAGTCTTACTGCATCACCTGATTTTGTCAGAACCTGAGCATATTCAGGTGTAGGTGCACCTTTGCCAAGACTCTGAATATCAAACATAACGCTGTTAACATTGTTTTCAGAATCAACAACATGAAGTACAAATGTCACATTCTTTGTAACAACAAGTGACCTACCCATAAGGCTGACACCGTCAATTGCTTCGCTTGTTCCCTCATCATATTTAGGAGCATCGCCGTAAACGTCTGTTGTGATGAAAAGTTTTGTTGCATTTTCATCGGCAACATCAATTGTGAAAGCATATTTTTCTGCCCAACCAAGTGACTTGATAAACTCATCCATATCTGCTAAAGGGTTACCGGATAATTCACTAAGATAAACCAACGAATCTTCAGGACGAGTTTCGTCAACTGATTTATAATAATTCGGGGATGCATTTGTTTTATTGTTATATGTTACAAAAGCACCTACTGCTATATCAGGTTTATAATCATCTTTCTTTGTTGTAGGAAGTTCAGGAACTGTAATTTCTGTAGGAACTTCAACAGTAAAGTCAGGACCAACCATACCGTATTCATTTACATAACCTGAGAAGGTATGTGAAGTTTCTCCACCTGCAACGAAAGTATATTGTACGCTTCGTCCTGTATCAGGGTCAACAAGCCTGCTTCCGTTTTCATCAGTAAGAAGCACTGTGATTTCGTGGTCGACTGAACCGTTTATTTCTGCAACGCCTTCATCATAAAGCCAAATTGCCTTCGGAACGATAGGAGTTGTATTTATATTTGTAATTTCAACAGGATAAGTTGCGTCGCCATAAGTAATGTCAAATTTTGCATTTTCTTTAAGAACTATTTTAAGCTCTGCTGTTGAATTACCTGTTACTTCAGTTCCTTCAGGAAGAATTGTTTCATCAACAGAAGAAACACCGTCTGTACACTTAACGGTTACAGTTACAGGATTACATGTAAGTCCTGTTTCTGAAATCTCAATTGACGGATTTGAGCCAAATCCTGTGATATTCAATGTCTGAACATACTGTCTTCCGTACTTATCAGTAAATTCAATCTCATATTCGCCGTTATTATATGCAGAGAATACCGGTGAGAGTGTGTATTCCTCTGTTGAAATTGCAGTAATATCAACATAAGTGTTTGCTGTAAGAGGAACATTACCGAAAGTTGGTGAAACTGCAGTATTCTGAGCAATTACCGGCTTTGTGTTCGGAGCAGTAATTGTTGTATCATACTTATAAGTTCCTCGTTCACCGTTTTCATCTTCCCAGTTGTAGAAAACAATGTTTACTGTATGTTCAACATCTTCGCCCTCTGCAATTTCCGAATTGTATGGCATTACAAGATTAATATCATCATAGGTTCCGGTATATTCTTCAGGGATTCTCTCATATCCCACAACGCCACCGGTTATTGCAGAATCAAAATTATTTCTGCTATCAGCAGGGTCTGCCCATACTGTCACAGGAGCATTATCGTCAATCTGAACTGTAAAATATTCAACGGTTTCTTCAAACGAATAACCGTATGACCAGCCGTTTGAACCCTCATACAAATAATCAGAATATGACAAGTTACGGATTTTATAAGTAATTCCGTCCTCTGTGCCATAATTATTTGGTTCAAGGTACCAATAACCTACACCATAAGGATATTCATTTGCTGCGTTGTTTTTGTAGTCACCATTTTGGTCATTGTGTTCATTTGTAAGAATAGGGTAGATTACTCTTGCATTACCTGAACTGTCAACAACGCAAATAGCCTCTGTGAGTTGCGAATACTGTTGTACTGCTGCAGATTTTCCTAAATAACCGTTTGAATTATTAAGCGGAATTGAGTTAATATCCTCTACCTCTGTGTATGTAGCACTTGAATCATAAAATGAAGCGTGATAAATCTTTGTTCCCGGGTCATCGTAGGACATTGATTCAAGATAAGCCTCAACATCAGAAGCATACATCTTAACGATTTCGTTTCCGTCGCTGTCATAAGATTTTTCGTACATCTTATTATAAAAGTTAAAACCGAATTCAGCTTCAGGAACTTCAGTGTCAACATTAACCTTAATCTGACGAACAGAAGATGTTTCACCGTTTGTCATAATTATCTGATAACAAACAGTATTCTCGCCTGCTGTAAGTTTCAATCCGTCTGAAACATTTGCCGCTGCAAGCTCTTCAGCCGTCGGAAGAGAATCATAAGAAAGATTTACGGTTACATCCGTACAGAACGTATCTGCACTTTCTTCTCTGAAACCATAAGAAATGAACGCTGACGATACGTTGCCTGAGCTTGCAGCATTCCATATTCTTATACCCATCGGATAACCGACTCTTTCACCAAAGTATGTTTCGTATGCCTTATCTTCATCAAGATTTACATAGAATCTGAAGCTTGTATCTCCGTCATCTGAAAGAGCGTTTGTTGCTCCTGAAAGATAAATTGGATTATCACCAATCTTTACAATCTCTCTGTTATCCACATAAGTTTGTGTAAGATAATCGTCTCCTGTATCTACCATAGTAGAATATTCATCGCGTTTAGCAGCACCAACAGTTACATAATTAAGGAATTCTCCTTCAGGTGCTTCCTGAGTAACGGAAACGCCTCCTCCTTTGGAATCAATGCTTGCTGTCGGAGTGTAAGACGGAACACCAAAGCTTGTAGGAGCAGTTGCCGCATCAAGCATAATCGGGTCAAGAACAAAAGTCTGCTTTCCGCCTGCTTTCTGTTCAACATAAACCTGAAGTGCATAAAGCCCGCTGTCGAAATGATTTCCCTTAATTGCAAAGGTCTGTTCTTCGCCCTTATTAAGTGCAACTCTGTCAGTAACCTCAACAACAGCACCATTATCATCTGTCAACGGTTTTCCTTCGCTGTCAAGCTTTATGAGAACTGCATAAGAGTTATCAAAGTTGACATCCTTGCTCTTCCAACCAGGCATAAGAACATTTTTAAGATTATAATGGTATCTTACGCCATCCATTGAGATGTCAAATTTGTAATATGTATATTGTTTACCTTCGTAATTCTTTTCTAACGCTGTCTGAACCTCATTGAGATTGTTTCTTACAGTAACATTTGAAATTCCGTGAACACCGTCATTTTTCGGAGCATAGCACACTGTAAATGCTTCACTTTCATGATATGTCGCATCATTTGTATCATCGTAATATGCACCGTTAACAGGTGTAAGGTCGTTCATACTTGCAGCAAACTGAACTGTCATATTACCATAGCGTGTCCAATCAGGACTTTCCTCAACAGGGTCACTCCAGTACATACCGCCACTCATCTGAACTCTGTACCATGTTCCCTCGCCGAAGAGATTTGTTCCGTCCTCAGTGTAGCTGTCAAAAATACGAACATAAGTTTTATTTACGGTCATACTATTTTCAACATCCTGAACGGTAACAGCTGCTCTTGTATAACGAGTTCCTTCAACAAGCCCTGAATATTCCGGCTCAAAAACCTTGATGTTAATTGAACCATCAGGAACTGCCGGGTCACCAACTATTTCATAGTTTGCATTTACTCTGTTCAAATCAAGAGTATATACACTTGTTGCTTCTGTTTCCTTATTAGCTGTTATACCATCGGATTTTGCGTCTGTTACTCTAACATAAAGTGTTTCTGTAACAGTACCACTACCTGTAATATCATTCAGTGCCGTAACCTCAACTTTATCTTCAAGACCTCTGTACTCATTGTAAGTATAAAGGTTTTCCCAAGTACCGTTTTCGCCCCATTTGCAATCAATTGCAAGAATACCGTTAACGTCTTCAGCAGTAATATGACCAATTACTCTTTGACTGCTTGTTTCATTACCGTTTGGTGTTAATACACCTAATGCCTGAGTGATTGCAACTGTTGGTGCTACTTCGTCAATATCGAGTTTGTTAAACTCAATGTTTGTTTCATTTTCGTTCTCAACAGCATCTTTAAGTCTGAAATTGATTTCAATACCTTTGTCATTATCAATTTCAACACCCTCAGTTTCGTTGAGGAAAATATGCATAAAGTATGTGCCGTCATTTGCAAGTTTAAGTGCTGATATCTGATTTTCACCTACGCTTGCATCTGTGAAAACAACATCATCAGTAAGTGTCATTGAATCGGTAAATGCATATCTGAAAGGTAATTCAACATCACCGTTATAACCTTTAACAGAAATGAATCCGTTAGGCTCGTCACCTTTTCTTTCAATACCGGCAAAGAAATTTCCGTCACCGTTTACGCCGTCAGAAACATTAAGTTCTGCAATAATATGTATTTCACCTGTTTCGGAATCAATCTGTTTTACTGATTGTACAACCTCAACAGACGGACCTTCAATATCAAGAAATGTCTGTTTGCTGACAGGTGTTCCTTCTTCAACAAAATCAACTGTTCCGTTTTCAGCAAGATGATTATCTGATGAATCTGTTACATTCTGAACATTTATAAGTCGTACAGGCTTAACCTGAGTACCTGAAACAGTCATATCCTCTGTAATCACAAAAGGAGCAAAATCAAGTTTTGTGACATAATCACTGTTAACCGACTCTCTGTGAGTATTACTATAACCGATAAAACTTGTTGTAACAGGGTTTCCGTCCTTATCTTTTATACTCCACTCAAGTTTCATATTATCGCTGATTGTTGATGGCAACAATTTTTTACTGATAATCAAATTCGCATCAACAGTATCGCCAACCTTGGAGATAAGCTGTGTTGCATCCTCAATTTCAATTGTACCGTTTTCGTCAGGCTTAACATCAGCAAGATTTGAACCGCTCATTTCAATTCTTGTTACAAACGGGTCAAGAGCATCAATATAAAGATTATTTGCTGCAACATTCTTATTATAAGGTAAAACAACCGGATTACCCGCAAGGTCAACTACAGGCTTTTTTACAACCTGTCTTAACATATTCGGCATATTCTCATAATATCTGTCAAGGATATATGTGTCTTCAACAGAAGCATCTGCAACAAAAACAATAATATATTTTGCACCGTAGGTTATGCCATCAGCAGTTTCATATTCTTTTCTACTGATTTTCTGCCAATCTTCTTCAATAATCTTAAAACCGATTTTACCATCTTCATTATTTAAAGCAACTGCTTCGGCAATAACATCAACCTTATCAAATACTTCACGAGGATTAGAATTATCTAATGTGAGCTTGATTCTTACATTGGCCAAATCCTCAGGAGTTGTTTCTTTATCAACAGGACGAAGCATTTCACCTGCATCAAGCCAGACAATCGGTCTGTTACCAAACTCAGGGTCATTATCGGTTACGCTGTATGTCCAACCGTTTTTTCCCGGTTCGGTTCTGTCAACAAGGGCAACAGAAAAATTGTTCCAGATTGTGTATTGGTCACCGGAAAAACCCACATAGTCACTCCTAATCAAAGAAAAAACATCTGTGTATTTTTTTCCGTCAAATTTTCTCGCCCTGAAAGCTCGTTCAAGCATATCATACTGAACAGGTCTGTCATTTTCATTAAGTATAAAGGTATAGCTGTAATTCAGATTTGAGTATGACAAATTAGGTGGAGTATAGCATGAATAGTAATATCCTCTGTACTCCATTCCGTCAAGACCACCTTTGGAACCGTTGCTTCTGCGAACATCGGCAAAGCCCCCGTTCCAGCCATACGACACATATTGATGTGTTCTGTCAAAAAACGAATATATAGAATTATTACCGTATTGAGTATCCTCTTTATTCGCAACAAGATATCCGTTTTCGCCAACCTCAGGCCAAGGAAGATACGAATCAGCCTTTACGAAAAAGACAGCTGCCGGTGCAACAACACCAAGCATGATTGCAGCACTTAAAACAACTGCTGTTATCTTCTTACCGTGTCTGTTTTCTTTAATTTTTTGGACAAGCTTCTTAATTTTTTCCAATTATGACACCTCCATATAAATCGTTTACACAATTATAATGTTTTTTCCTCAAGATATTTCATCATACCTTCGATAGTCTGTTCTGCAAATGACTCAAAATCGAACTGCATAACAAAATCGATTGCCTCATTAATTTTTTCATCCGAAACGCGATAAAGAAGAAGCGTTGTTTCAATAAATCGTCTTACTTTTCTTTCCATTGTGAAATACATGTCACACGGAGTTGTCATAAAACTTCTCATTATACCGCCCGAAGCAATTTCAAGCTCAAAAAAGTCCTTCGTTTTCAAATCGGGAAGCTGCTCCTTAAAGATTTCCTCAAGTTTTCCTGTTATGTTCTGCTGAATTAATGCCATTGTATTCGGCATCGAATAGGCTGCAGCATATAAATCCCGAACGTACTCGTTAGACTCTGCCATGTGTAGCTGCAAAGTAGTTTCCGCAGCATAAAACAGAATTTTGTCATCTGTCACATCTTTCATAAATTTGTCTGTTGCCCTGAACTGACCTTCAATAACATATTCCACGAGCTCACACAGAATATTTTCTTTATTTTTAAAAATATTAATCAGTGAACCGATATTAATATTTGCTATCGAAGAAATCTCTTTAAGCGAGGTTTCCGTATAACCTTTTTCAAGAAAAAGTTTAGCTGCAACATAAAGCACTTTGGTTTTCATTTCTTCATGCTTTTGTGCTTGTGTTTTGACTGCCATATATCCGCCCTCTTTCTAATTATAAACCGCGTTTTACAACGCAATTTATAACGCGTTATAACTTTTGTTATGAGTTTATCATTAATTTCCATTTATGTCAATATTTTATATAAAAATATTTGAACAATTTTGAATACACTTTTTGGTCTATGCTTGACATTAGCCCCGAAAAAAGTAGTTTCAAAGCATTCCAACCTTTAATTAAAAACGAGAGCATAATAATCATATTAAAATTATAAATATCATCATTTTAGAAACTTGTAAACAGTTACTCCTTTATTTGAAAATGTTACACATTCTTAAATCACACTGACCTTTGGGATAATAGCCTTTACCGTTTTATGAGTTATAGATATTTTCAGAGAACAGAATTGAATATAAAAAATTCAGGGAAGATTTTTGGTCTTCCCTGAATTGCTTTCTGAACCGAAATATAACGGATAACAGTATTGAATTTTGTATTTGTTGTCCTTTGCTATAGTCAACAAAAAGAAACAACCTCTGCAAATAAGTAAAAAAAAGATAGTTTGTGACACTTGTATGTTAGAATTACAAGATTTAAAAAAACTATTTACAGAGATTGTCCTTAACTAGTTAATCCGGGTAGTCGTAAGTCACGTGAGTTTCGCCACCCGCTGTGCAAGTTACTTTAATTCTGTAATCTGCAAAGACATTGATAAGTCTATCTTCTTCGAGGCCAAGAGCTGTTCCCGTACCTGATTTTGTCCAAGTTTCAATAGTTTCATAGCCTGTTGATTTTTCTTTTTGTAACTCTATTTTGATATAAAGAGATGTAGAATATTTAGCAGTAAGAACAACTGAAGAAGTCGAATTTATCCCACTAATAACAAACACCGTTGTAACTGCATCAATTGTTGAAAAGCGAGGCATTATAATATTTTCATCCTCTGTTGTAGTCGCAAAAGAATTAATAGCAAAAATTGACAACATCATAGAAAGAATCAAAATTACACTAAAACTTTTTTTAACAATAATTGACATATTTTCACCCCCTATTTACTATATCGTAAATAAAAGAGATTTTGTTAGTCTATTTTACAGTTTTTGCGATTTTTAATAATTCTTCAAATGAGAATGGACCACTTATTCTATAAACATAATCATTTATTGTCCAAATTAAATTATTAATACATTCATTACCTTTACAGTAAATATATTTTGAACCATTTACAACAATTTCCTTAGATACAAAATTTTCAGTATCAAATTCGACTCTTGCAGCGGATGAGCTTTTTATAATTGTGAAAAAGTCTCCTTTTTCAGATTCATATCTATAAAATATATTTCTTCCAGATATGAAATCGCTCTCTAACTCATACCCTTCAGGCACATATCCAACGGTTATTTCGCCAGAAACGGAATTTTTATTGTTTTCTGTGAGCTTGTATGTGCTATGTTTATCAAATTCATTAAGAATAAACTCTCGGGATGATGGGATTACAAATGCTGTGAGTAACAATGCACAGAGAATTGCCGCAACGAGCATAACCTTGATTGTTCGTGTTGTGAATCTGTGGTAACGGTCGTTACGCATTTTGTTGAAAAGATTTCTTTTCCACTTTTCGTGCTTTTTGCTACGCTCGGCTTCGGGGATTACATCGGGAAATGTTTCCAACCAATTGTTCAATGACAACTCACAGGCTTTTGCCAAATTACTCATTTCTTCTCATCTGCCTTTATATAGTTTTTCATAAATTTCATACCCATCATACATTTTTGTCTTACTGATGTTTCTGATATTCCTGTTTTTGCAGCAATTTCAGCACCTGTGTATTCATAATAATATTTCAGATAGAACACATATCTGTATGACTCAGGCATTGCATCAATAGCTTGCTGTAAAAGAATTCTGTCGCAACTGTCAAACTCTTCAACTGACAAATTCTTAAATTCGTTTACATCTATATCAACAACATTTTCGAGATGTTTCTTTTCTTTACGGTACATATCTACAGATATTCCCTTTGCAACAACTCGAACATACCCTCTAAAACTCTTATCGTCAAAATCTTGCTTTATGTTATGAAAATCTTTCGCAAATCGAATCATTATTTCCTGTGCACAGTCCTCGGCTGCTTCTTTAGTTTTTAAATGGTCCTTGGCAATGAAATAAACTGTGTTGTAAAACTTGTTATAAAATTCTTCAAATCGCAGTTTGTCTTCCGGATTTTGAAGTAATGCTAAACATATCGACAACATATACAATCTCTCCTTTTTCGAAAGATTATACAACAATTCGACACACAAAGCAAGATTTGACTACCCTTCAAGAATTATGTGTGCTTAAAATAAGAAATCTTCGATAACATCAAAAAGATGCACAAGCTCAACCTGATACATGTTTAATTTTTCAACTAAATCTCGTACTGCTTCACCGTCTAATGATACATCTTTTACAATTTTAACAGGAATAAATTTTTTGAAAGCTATAATACCTGTTGTCTTTACGATTTTGTTCTCGATTTTTGTTAAATGTGAAAAAGCAACATATTTCATTAATTTCACCTCCATCCTCACAGCCACAATAATAAAATCGTTATGGAGTGAGTTTTTGGTGATATTGATTTTGAAAAGTGCGTAAAACAAAAAGATGCAGGGAAGATTTTTGGTCTTCCCTGCTACAGTTTATGCCTGTATGATATTCAATTAATATTCATAGTAGATTGTACAACCAAAGATATAGTTGATAAATCATAGAAATGATACACAGAGTCAGTAAGAATAATATCATTACCAAGGATGTATTCGCCACCGGTTTCGAGAGCAGTCTGAAGACCTGCCTCATCTGTAATAACATTCGTTTCCGTTGCAAATGCCATAGGAATAGTTGAAACAATCATAAAGATTGCAAGAACTATTGCCAATGTTTTTTTCATAGTTTTTTTCATAAAAAAATTGCTCCCTTCGGTAAATTCTTCATTTTACAAGTGCATTGTATCACATTCAGCGTAACAAAAACGTACCTTTTTTGCATTTTTTTAATTTTTTTCAATTTTTTTTGAATTTTTTTAATTTTCTTCGACTTTTTTACAGCAAAAAAATCAATTGATATATTTTATGCATTTTCAGTTGAAAAAATAAAAATTTTATAGTATTATTTATTTATCAAATTATTTCGAGGTGTAATACTATGGGAAAATATCTTTTGGTCAATGCTGACGACTTCGGCATGTGTCATAGTGCCAACGAGGCAATTTTTGACCTTTTCCAATCAGGCAGACTTAAATCTTCAACAATTATGATGCCTTGCCCTGCTGCAAAGGAAGCAGTTGATTTTTCAATTGCTCACCCTGAATACGCTATTGGTGTTCATCTTACTACAACAGCAGAATGGGAAACATATCGTTGGAAAGCATTGACAAACGGTCCGAGTCTTCACGACAAAGAAGGCTATATGTGGCACACAGGTGAAGATGCTGACAAATACGGTAAATATGACGAAATCGAAAAGGAAATCAGAGCACAGATTGACCTTGCTCACTCATGGGGAATGAAGCCTTCTCACGTTGATAACCACATGGGTTCATTATACGGACACCTTACAGGCAGATTTTCACTTCTTAAAATGACACTTCGTGTTTGTGGTGATTACGGATATGCTTTTCGTATGTTTACTTCTGCCGACAAACGTGTTGCTCCGAGAGGAACTCCTTTCTTCCTTTGGAATGCTTGCACACTCCTTTCAAGAAGTTGGGGTAAGAAATACAATGTAATTATGCCTGACTATCTTCTTTTCCCTGATTGGGATGTTATGCCAACAGACTCTTACGAAAGTTACAGAAAGAAGATTCTTGATATATGGTGCAATATTCCTGAAGGAATTACTGAAACTTATGTTCATCCTGCACTTGAAACAGATGAACTCAAGTCAATCGTACCACTCTGGGAACAGAGAGTCTGGGAATATCAGGTTACGAAAGACCCTGAAACCGAAAAATATCTCAATGCTCACGGTGTTGAACTTGTCAGCTACAGAGATATTATAAAAATGAAGAGTAAATAATCCTTTATAATTAAGAAAAAGCCTTGGGAACGAAAAAAGTTCTCAAGGCTTAATTTTTTGTACTGTTTTATTCAAGAATAAAAAACCGAGCATCTGTTTGAAAGATACTCGGCTGAAAATTTATTCAAATATTAATAGTGACGTACACCGCAAGAGCAAACTGAGTTAAGGCGGAAAATCTTCTGGAAGAAGAGAATGAAATCAAAGAAGAACTTTGAAATGCCTTTCTTATGGCAGTTACAAGTGCAGTCCTTTGTTGGGTCTTCCGGTTCTTCAGGCTCTTCCGGTTCAACCATTACTTTGTCACAAACATCACAATGGTTATCCGCATCAGCATCAACACATTCTGTAATCTGAGGAATAATGTCGCCACCTGCGATTGTTTTGTTACATACATTACAAACAACTGATGGTGTATGACCTGCTTCTTCATGGTTAGCATCCTTGTGTGAAAGATATGTGAGGTCGTGTTCAATGTATTCTATTATAGTTTCTGTTGTATAGACAGGTACATAAACAGGGTTGCCATTTTCATCAACTTTAGGCTGACCGTTTTCATCAAGCTCTACCTTGTAAACAGGGTTACCGCTTTCATCGACTTTAGGCTCACCGTTCTCGTCAACCTCTACTTCATAAATAGTGTTGCCGTTTTCGTCTTTTGCAACTACCTCTACTTCTTTTGGTTCTTCAATTGTATGAACAGTACCGTCAACAAGTGTGAATGACCAGTCGTCAGCAAGGTCTTTGCTGCTCTTAACACCAATAAAGTATCTTTCACTTCCTGTGAATAAATATGGGAAGTTGAAGTTCTTATTATCTGCACTTACGTTTGCATCATTAGCAAAAACAATCTTACCTGTTTCATCTGTGATGATAAAAGCAGGGTCAGCAGCATCAACTAAAACTGTGTCTGCATCATCAGTGTTATCAGACTGTAAAATGTAAGCTGCAGTTTCTTTAACATCAAATCTGAACCAGCTGTAATCTGTATCAGCTTCCATATCGTACTTTTTACCTACTACGATATCTTCACCGTCAAATACTTCGCCGCATGGGCAACAGCCGACAATGTTATCACCTTTTACGTGGTCACAGTCATTAAGGCAAGTTAAACAAATACCGTCGTCATATACCTCGTGTAAACATTCGATTGTGACATCCCATTGAGCGTTGTCGTTATCAATTGAGTTGTGCATTGCAAAATAATATGCTGTACCTGCTACGCAGTCCAATTCATACTTGAAATTGTGATAAGTACCGTTGTTTTCAGCATCACCAACAAAATTACCGCTCTTCATGCTGTCCTTATAAACCTCTATAACAGGGTTACAAATCAATTCGTTTTTTCCGTCAGAGCTGATTACAATTTTACCGTTACCAACAGCAACATACTTTACAATAACAAAGTCATCATAAACAGCACCCGGAAGAGAAACTGTTCTTGTTTCGCCGGCAACCATAGTGTAGTCTGAGTCTGTGTTAGCACTTACAAATGCAACAGAAAAAACTGAAAGCATCATAACAAGTGCAAGTACAACTGATAATACTTTTTTCATAAAGCTTGCTCCTTTTCATAATAAGTTTAATTTTTTCAGTAAAGATAATTTTATCACTCGTACCAAATAATGTCAATAGACACAGTTTGAATTTGTGATGTTTTACATTTGTAAACATACCATAATATTACCCTGACAAAAATCATTTATCAGGGTATTTGGCTATTTAATTTAGTATGTAATTGTATAATCCTTTACGAATGTAAGACCTACACTTGCAGAATGAGTACCAAACAGACTTACGACAACATTGAGTTTTAATGGTGCTGAATAAATCACATGAGTCATTCTGCCTGTTGCTTTATCTATTGTTGCAGTAACCTCGCAATCGTAATAATATGTTGAAAATTCCTCAAGGAAGGACGGTGCTTTTTCTTCTACCTCATAAGTTTCGATAACGTCGCATACAGAACCGACACCAGACCCCGATTTAGGATTCTTCTCATCCTTAAGTTTAAAATAAATCACATATTCTTTACCATTATCTTTACAGTCTGCCTTAACTACATCGGAAGCTTTAAGACAGCTTACATAATCTTGATTAGGAACGAGGAAATCATTTCTTATTGCTTCCTTTGTATCATACACAATCGGCTCTGTATCATCTGTCATATAAGTCTTTAAAAGGCTGTCTGCAGTTGACTTGAGAATTTCAGGAAGAACAAGCTCGCCGACTATTCTTTTCTCATAATTCTTAACCACTTTTGTAGCATCTGTCTTTACTTTATTAGCACATTTATTAAAATAGGTAACCAATTCTTCTGTTGATGCAAATGCACTCTCCTGTTTTTCGCTTTCCTCAGGCTTTTCATTATCCTCTGACGGATTAACGGAAACCTCAATATCAGTAGGACCGTCAACACCACCAATAACAGAAGTTGAACTGTCATCTGTTACAGGAGAATCATCCATATTATCGTCACTTATGCTCTGCTGAGTTCCTGTACTTACAACAACATTATTTTTCTTAGCCTCTTCTGCATAAGTAAATGCAATTGATACAACGCTAAAGGTAATTGCCAAAGAGAGCATAACTGCAATCGCTGAAATAAAAGTATTAGAAAAACTTTCAGATTTCAGTTTTCTCTTTTCCATTTTTTCATTATACTCTTCAGGAGTTAATTGCTTCTTTGCCATAATCAAACCTCGTTCCTTTTCAGTTTTACTCGTTAAGATAATTGTAACATATTAGGTTCGCAATAACAATTATTCATAATACACAATAAAAAACAGAGAAGATTAGCAAAATAGCCAATCTTCTCTTTAAAAATTACCATCTGTTTTCTACATATTCGCAGAAAGCATACATATCCTTGATTTCAAGTTTTGTGCCATCATCAAGAGTAACATCACCGTTCCAAAGGCCGTGAACCTGATGAGCGTGCATTCTGCCGATTTTAAGGTCAAGGTCAGTATGATAATCGAAAGTAGGTGTCATTACAAGATTAAATCTGCCGTCTTCAGAAATAAACTTCCATGGCTCCATATATTTATCATCTTTCGGGAATGTTTCAACATCAACAGCACCGATTTTATGTGCTTTTCCATCATAGAAAAGACATGTTTCAGTAGCATTACTCTCATTACCGATTGCCCAAGTGACTTCAAATCCAAAAATGTGCTTGTTACCGTTTTCATCAGTAAGATGCGTTGCACCCATACCCCAATACCATACCATTTCATGAATAGTATTAACTCGTCCCCAGTCAAGGTGACCGAAAGCAGTATCCTTTGAAAATGTATATGTATCGTTGCCGATTCTCATAGTACCCTCACAAGGCATACCAGTCTGCTTTGTTGTCATAAAATATCTTGTCGGGTCTTCGTCAAAAGGAAGAACTGTTGTAATATTTTCAAGTCCCGGCATAATATCCATCTTGAAATTACACTCAACAACGCCTCTGTCTTTTGTAGGACATCTGAACCACAAAGTTCTTTCTGTTTCCTTTGTATCAAAGTCAAAGTCAGCCTTACCGACCTTATCTCTGTAACGATTTGGCACATCACCCTTTGCAGGTGGAACATGCTTGTTGCCGCCAAGGAACACCTGTGTACAGTCAATAATCTCCTCACCTTTTACAAGGTCAACAAGTTTTGCTGAAACATAACCACCAATATTAATGTTTGCAAAACTCAACTGAACCATATATTTCCCGTCTGAAACCTGATAAAAGTCCCATTCCTTACGACTCATAACACCGGTTTTCACAAGATTTCTGTCATACTCGAAAACATTATGTCTTGCCCAACCTTTGGCATTAAGAGTACCGTCAGCATTGAGAAGCGGTGTGCTTTCTGTGTACTCAGTTTGTTTTGACTTTTCTTTCCAATCCCAAAACGGAACATAAGTTTTTTCCATTTTCATCTCTCCTATTTTAATTTTCCCTTTGAAATAATTATACTAACTTATTATTTCAATTGCAATAAGTTATACTGATTTTTTTTAATTATTTGCATAGAAATATAAATCATATCCGCCAACAGTTATTGGCAATGTCAATTCCTTTGTTCCATCGTCATAAGTTGTATATGCAACCGTTGCATATCCGTCTTCACCCTCAATTATCATCTTATAGTCCTCTGAATTTTCCGTTACGTACATTTCCTCATAAGCACCTTTGTATGTTTCATTGTTGGTTTTGTCCTTAATTATAAGTTCGCCGTCATTTGCAGTTAATATAACATCTACCACTTCTGCATCGGGATATGCTTCTGTTTCCTCACCTACAGCAAAGACAAGCCCATCTTTTTCAAGGCTCATTGCTGTACGCAGATGCCATTCATAATCTTCAATTTTTATTTCTTCCTTACCGCAGGCTGTGAAAATCATAACCAAAATAAGTATGAACAACGCAGGAATCATTTTTTTCATAATCTTACACCTCAAAAGGATATACAAGTTTCATCTGTCGACGACACTCATCCATAATTTTCATACATTCTCTTGTTGCAACAAAAGGAATATATACAGATTCTTTTTTGCCTTGTTTTATTTCTTCTGCAACACAATTAAATTCAGTAATATAGTCAGTTTTACCTTTGAACACTTTTCTTTTAAGCCCTTTTTTGAGAATTGCTTTTGATGCCATGTGAAAGAATACAGGTAAGTTTATACTACCTTTTGTGCCTGTTATTTTGCAATTCTCTTTAAGTTTACAAAGTGACATATTGAGTGTGCATTTGAATTTACCATAATCGAGAATTACAGTTTCTGCGATATCAATACCATCCTTTATTTCACCATAACATTTTATTCCTTTTGGCATACCAAAAAGATTATAACAGTATGTAATCGGATAAATACCAATATCAAGAAGTGCACCGCCTGCTGTTTCGGGCATTAACACTCGTGAATCCTTTGACATCATAATACCGGGAAAAGCATAATTTATTACTACTTCTTTGATTTCTCCGATTTCACCACACTGTACCCATTCTTTAACTTTAAGTGCCACAGGTGAAAACCAAGTCCACATGGCTTCACAAAAATATGTGTCAGTTTCTTTCGCAGTATTTATTAAAATGTCAACATCTTTCACTGAAACACCAACCGGCTTTTCACAAAGTACGGGTTTGCCCATTTTCATAGCTTTCACGGCATATTCAACATGAGAAGTATGAGGTGTTGCGATATATACACCATCAACATCATCACGATTAACTGCACTGTCAAAATCCTCATAGGCTGTCGCTCCATACTTTTCTGCAAAATCCTTTGCTTTCTGAAAAGTACGGCTATATACAGTCACTATTTTATGATTACCTTTTGAAATATTCATTGCAGTATTCTTTGCGATACTGCCACTTCCTATATATGCCCATCTGAAATCTGTCATCTTTACACCTCATATTTTGGAAAAATTTCGCTCTCGATTTCCGATATATCATCTACTTTTATTTCTGTATTATCTGTAAAATAAAGAATTCTGTTAAGATAATCATATTTTTTCACTTTGCCGGCAAAGTCAACATACATTCCACCTGTCTTTTTTCCATCAGGAATAAAATATGTTACTGTTATTTCGGGTTGGTCATAAATATGTTCCATAATAAAGCTGAATTTTTCATTGAGCATTGTTTTTGTTGTTTCGTCAAGCTCGATTTTCTTGTCAGTCAGTCTTGCTGTTTCACGGATTGCCTCGTCGTGACCTGTCAAGGCTGCAAAAGGAGAAAACTGTGCAGCACGGTCATGAAGTGACATATGAGTTCTTTTTTTCGATTGATAATGAGGCAAATCTATAATATCGTTGTATCTGTCGTCCATTTTTCTTTTCCTTACAAATCAAGTTTCATATAAATTGTGTTGTCCAAGGGACTGTCATTGTAACAACCAATTTCATAAAAACCAATTTTCTTATACATTTCTATTGCAGTTGTTAAAAAAGGTAGCGTGTCGAGAAGCATACTGCTATATCCTATCTCTTTTGCATCGACAATAACCTTATCGACAAGATTTTTTGCAATTCCCTTATTTCTGAATTGAGGTTTTACATAAAGTCTTTTCATTTCACATTGTTCATCGTTAAGCTTTCTCAATGCAATACACCCTGCAATTTGATTTTCAAAATATGCTACATATAGTCTGCCATATGGCAAACCATATTTTTCTTCCAAATTCTCTACTTCATGGTCATATTTTTGAATTTCAAGATACTTTTTAAACTCGACATCTCCTGAAACAAGAAAATCCGTATATTCTGTAAACAAAGATTTGACTTCATCTTTTAATTCATATCCATATACAAGTTTTATTTCCATTTTACGCTTTGTGACCACCAATCTGACTGTTTCTGTCCTTTGCTGTTGCACCTTCTTCAAGATTCATTCCCTTAAGAATGGCATTTTTGCCATATTTCTTCTTTATATCAAGCACAGCCTGTTGCATACGCTTTTCCTTTTCAAGGATTATTTCTTCCTGCTGACGTTTTTTCTCAAGAGATTCATAATCAGTGAATAAATCAAGCTGTTCAGGTGCTTTTCCCTGAACATCACTTTCTCTTTCAAGCTTACAGGCTGCAATTGTAATTCTTCGTACTAAAAGTCCCTTGTTTACAATTTTATCAAACAGTTCCATAGTTGCATCCACAATTAATTTTGAAGATGATGTCTGTCTTGAAATATTTGCAGTTCCGTGTGCATATTTCGGAACTTGTCTGCCGTAATGGTCAGTAATAATCTCACCTTTATAAGTATTTCTTATTGTTTCATTTGTGAGATTTTCAATGTCGTAACCGATTGTCAACACTATTTGATTCGTAACAAGACCTTTTTCCACAAGGTCAAGAACAAGAAGCTCCGTCATCTCTCTCGTTACAAGTTTTGCTTTATCAAAGTAATATGGTGTCTGAAGCACCTGACCTGAACTCAAACTGTTTGTTGACGGTTTATATGCTTTCACATCTGCAATTGTGCAAGGTTCCCAGCCCCAAGCGTGGTCAATAAGCAATTCCGCATTAACTCCGAAAAGTTTATATAGAAATTCCTCATCTAAAAGTGAATATCTTGCAACATCACCCATAGTGTATATTCCGTATCTCTCAAGCTTTGTTGCAATACCCTTGCCGACTCTCCAAAAATCTGTAAGAGGCTTATGCGACCATAATTTTTCACGATAACTCATTTCGTCAAGTTCTGCTATTCGCACACCATCTTCGTCAGCAGGAATATGCTTCGCCTCAATATCCATAGCAATTTTAGCAAGGTACATATTTGTGCCTATTCCTGCAGTTGCAGTAATTCCCGTTGTTTCAAGCACTTCCTTAATAAGCTTTCTTGCAAAATCGTGTGCATTCATTTTATATGTTGCAAGATAATGGGTTATATCAATAAAAACCTCATCAATTGAATAAACGTGAATATCCTCGGGTGCGATATATTTAAGATACACGTTGTAGATGCGGGTGCTGTATTCCATATAATACGCCATACGAGGCGGTGCAACTATATAATCAAGTTCTAATGACGGATTTTTCTCAAGCTCAATATAATCTGACGATGAACCTGTAAACACTTTATTTGGTGCATTTCTTTTTCTTTGATTGTTGATTTCCCGCACTCTTTGTACAACTTCAAAAAGTCTTGCTCTGCCTGAAACACCATAGGACTTAAGTGATGGAGTCACAGCAAGGCAGATTGTCTTTTCCGTACGGCTTTTATCTGCCACAACAAGATTTGTAGTGAGTGGATTAAGCCCTCTTTCAGTACATTCAACTGAAGCATAAAACGACTTTAAATCTATACATAAATATTTTCTCTCTGCCACCTGCTTCAGTCCTTTCATACATAATACATTATATATAATATAATAATACCATATATTTTTCAATTATTTTTGTTCTTTTTGTCTTTACAAATCGAAGAAAAAGGCATATAATGATTTCATCTAATTAAAGTGAAAGGATGGGTTCAATTATGGAAAAAGGACTCAAAAAACAATACGGCCTTTTAATGGCTATCTGCATGGTTGTAGGTACTGTTGTAGGCTCAGGTGTTTTCTTTAAAGCTCAGGCAATTCTTCAAAAGACAAACGGTGATATGCCAATGGGTATCATCGCTTGGATTATCGGCGGTATCGTTATGATTTGCTGTGTTCTCGCATTCTGCGTTATGGCTCAGCAATATGAAAAGGTTAACGGACTTGTTGACTATGCAGAAGCAACTATCGGTAGTAAATACGCTTATATGATGGGTTGGTTTGCTACTGTTATTTATACTCCTGCAATGACATCAGTTCTTGCATGGCTTACTGCAAGATACTTCCTTACTTTCTTAGTATCTGTAAATCCTGATTTACAACTTGCAGGCGACCCTGTAACAGGTACAGAAACATTCCTTCTTGCAGGTTTCATTCTCATTTGCGTTTTCGCAATCAATACTCTTTCTTCAAAGCTTGCAGGCAAGCTTCAGATTGGTGCAACATTCATCAAGCTTATTCCACTTCTTTTAATGGCTGTTGTTGGTACAATCTACGGTCTTTCACACGATATGACAGGTGCTCCTGTTGATGCAGGTGCTTCAATGCTTACTGAAAACTTCGCAACAGGCACAGGCAACTACACAACGCTCTTTGGTGCTGTTGTTGCTACTGCATTCGCTTATGAAGGCTGGATTCTTGCAACATCTATCAACTCTGAAATCAAGAATTCTAAAAAGAATCTTCCTATTGCTCTTGTATTAGGCGGTATCATCATTATTGCTGTTTACCTCTTCTATTACATTGGTATCGCAGGTGGTGCTCCTGTTACAACACTTATGGAAAGTGGCACAACAACTGCTTTTACAACAGTTTTCGGTAATGTTCTCGGTAACATTCTCAACCTCTTCGTTGCAGTTTCTTGCCTTGGTACTCTCAACGGTCTCCTTATCGGCTGTATCCGTGGTATGTACTCAATTTCAGTTCGTGGTATGGGACCAAAGGTTGACCTTATGAAACAGGTTGACCCGGCATCAGGTATGCCTTCAAACTCATGTATCGTTGGTCTTGTTGTTGTTGCTGCATGGCTTGTTTACTTCTACGGTGCAAACCTTACTGCAACACCTTGGTTCGGCAAATTCAGCTTTGACTCATCAGAGCTTCCTATCATCACAATTTACGGACTTTACATTCCAATGTTCATTCAGTTTATGAGAAAAGAAAAGAACCTCTCACCTGTTAAGAGATTCGTTCTTCCATCTCTCGGTATTATCGGCTCTGCATTTATGGTAATTGCTGCTATCTATTCACACGGTTATGCTCCATATCTTGCAGCAAAAGAAAACGGCGAATTCTCATGTCCTGTTCTCTTCTACCTTATCGTGTTCGTAGTTATTATGGCAATCGGTGCTCTCGTTATGAAGCCAAAGAAAAAGGCATAATTTAACACTATGATACATATTCAGCCTGTGAGGAAAAACCTTACAGGCTGTTTTCTTTTGTACATTCTTGAAATGTATTAAGTATTATTATATAATATAGTCAGCATTTTTGCGGAGGTAATCACAATGAATGTTTATCGTAATGTTTCCGAATTAATCGGTAAAACTCCCCTTTTGGAGTTATGCAATTTAGAAAAGGAATTAAATCTTAAAGCAAAAGTTTTTGCAAAGCTTGAATACCTTAACCCTGCAGGAAGCGTCAAGGATAGAGTTGCATTACAAATGATTGAGGATGCAGAAGAAAAAGGCATTTTAAAAGAAGGCTCGGTTATTATTGAGCCTACAAGCGGTAACACGGGCATCGGTCTTGCGTCTGTTGCTGCATCAAAAGGATATCGTCTTATCATCACAATGCCCGAAACAATGTCTGAAGAACGCAGAAAGCTTATTGCTGCTTATGGTGCTGAATTAGTGCTGACTGACGGTAGTAAAGGTATGAATGGTGCTATCGAAAAGGCAGCGGAATTGTCAAAGGAAATGCCCGACAGCATCGTTGCAGGGCAGTTTATAAATCCTGCGAACCCACAAGCACATCGTAACACAACAGGTCCCGAAATTTGGGAAGATACTGATGGTTCTGTTGACATTTTCGTTGCCGGTGTCGGTACGGGCGGTACAATCACAGGTACAGGTGAATATCTGAAATCAAAAAACGAAAACATTAAAATCGTAGGGATTGAGCCTTGTGACTCACCTGTCCTTTCAGGTGGTAAAGCAGGTGCACATCCGCTTCAAGGTATTGGTGCAGGTTTTGTCCCTGAAGTTCTCAATACAGAAATTCTTGATGAAATCGTAACAGTTTCAGGTGAACAAGCGTATGAATCAGCACGACTCCTTGCAAAAAAAGAAGGTATTCTTGTTGGAATTTCCTCAGGTGCCACTCTTCATGCTGCCCTTGAAGAAGCAAAAAAAGAGGAGAATACAGACAAAAACATTGTCGTGCTTCTCCCTGATACAGGTGACAGATATTTGTCAACTGAATTATTCTGACAAGAACAATAAAAGGTCATTCAAATGCACACGCCCCATAAGGATGTTTTTTGAGAGATACGGTGTAACCCCGTTTGGGGTTGCACCGTTTTTCTCTTTGTTAAGCTACAATGCGGTATTCTTGTGGGTTCCTTCTTGCTTCTTCCATCATAGCAATTACTTCTTCCTCGGTTGGAATACAAATCATTCCGACACCTGTAAAGTAAATATCCACCTTCACAAAACAATGACCGTTTGATTTATCATTGTTATGAACCTCAATACGCTCAATAAGTGAATTGACAAGTGTCGGTGTAAGCTCCTGTATATCCGTCATTTCTCTGAAAGTGCGAAGAAGCAATCTCAAATCAACGGATTTCTGCTCAGCAGACTTTAATGTTTCCTGACCTTCTGAAACTGTTACGGCAAGTTCTCTTTGCTCCCGTTCATATTTTGCCATCAGCTTTCGGTATCTGTCATCATCTATTCTGCCAAGAGCATTATCCTCATAAACCTTTTCAATAAGGCAGTCTAACTCTTTAATTCGGATTTCACCGTCAGCAACAGTCTTTTTCATCTTTTCATACTCTGCTTTTCTCATAGCATCATTCTGCTTTGCAATCATATACAAAAAAACCTTTTCATTGTAGCGAATAAAATCTGCCAAATTTCGTATAGCTTCAAGTACAATTTTCTCAAGCACAACATTACGGATATAATGGATTTTGCAAGTACCTCTTCTGCCGTCCTTGTAGTTTGCACATCTGAAAAACTCCTGATTCTTGTTCAGACTTTTAGCCGCACAGAAGTGCAATTTCGCACCGCAATCATAGCAATAGACTAAGCCGGAAAACAAACTTGTTTTACCTGTTGCAGTGTTTCTTCTGCGGTTTTCACGAAGCTCCTGAACTCTTAACCACTTTTCTTCGCTGATAATCGGCTCTTGCATATCAGGGATTATCTGATACTCTTCTTTGGGGTTATGGATTACCTTATGAACCTTGTAACTGACAGTAGTTGATTTAAAGTTTACAGCACAACCGGTGTACTGTCTGTTTTCAAGAATGTGAACAACTGTCTTTTGGTCCCATCTATAAGGATTCTGCGGTACAGGGTTTGAATGTTTTCTGCCGACAGATTCATAATAGGCTGACGGAACCGGGATTTTCTCCTTTTCCAAATCACGGGCAATCTGTAAAGGACCACATCCCGCAAGACACAAATCATATATTTTTCGTACAACCTCTGCCGCAGGTTCATCAATAAGCCATTTCTCTTTATCGGTTGAATCTTTTACATAACCAAAAGGTACGGTAGAAGATACTCGTTTACCGTTGCTAGCTTTTGACTGCCATACAGCTCGGATTTTCTTTGATGTTTGTGCGGCATACCATTCATTAAAGATATTATAGAACGGTAACATCTCCATACCGTCACCTGTTGAACTATTTACATTTTCCTGAATAGAAATGAAGGTTACACCGAGTGACGGATATACAATTTGCGTTAATCTGCCAGCTTCGACCTGCTCACGACCAAATCGTGACAGATCTTTTACTATGATTCTGCAAATCTTACCTTCTTCAACCATTTGCTGCATACGGTTAAACCCGCTTCTATCAAAACTTGTACCCGAAATACCGTCATCAATGAAAAACATTGTATTTTTGTATCCGTGTTTTTTACAATAGTCAAGCAAAATCTGTTTCTGATTGGATATACTGTTTGACTCATCTTCTCTGCCGTTCTTCTTTTTGGATTTATCATCTTTTATATCTTCAACTGAAAGTCGGCAGTAGAGAGCCGTAATTAATTCATCATTTATTGTTTGTCCTGAAATATTTGTTGCAGTTGTCATTAAAAATTCTCCTTTCCGACAACCGGACATCGCAAGGATATTCACATTTTACAATGTCCGATTGTCTTTTTTCAAATGTGTGATATTACAATAATTTTTCAGACAATATCAGTTCCTTGAACTGTTCAAAGATACATTGTCTGCCTTTGGGATTAAAGTGCGTAGAAACCTCATAGGTTGTACCGCCGATTTTCATTTGAAAGGTTTCTTCGCCGAATCGGCGTATTTTGCTACGGTCAACAGCAGCTTCATCACTGCGGGATGCCATAATATCTGAAATACTTGAAATCTCATTTTCATCAATAGGCTCAGGCGGTAAAACGAATATTGTTTTGTCATCGGGAAATATATTTTTCACTATTCTCACCTCGCATCTCTGTCACGCTGACGTTGAAGGTGTTTGTGATAATATTCCAAAGCCTTTATGATATGCTCCTCTTTCTGTTGTTTGGTGTAATTTTTGCCGAAGAATTTATTGATGCGTTCTTCAGGGATTTTTATAGCCTCTGCCTGATTAGGCTTAGGCGTAGTCAAAATTGCTAACACTGTATCAGCATTAAGCTGATTCTCTTCAGAGAGTTTACGAATTTTCTGTGCCTGTGCAAGAGAGGGAGTGACCTCATCACTTTCGTAGGTTTCAAAAATCATCATCTGTTCCTCGGGAGTAATATATGAAAGCTCAACCGCAGGTCGCATTGCGATTCTGCCTTCATCCACAAGGTTAAGAAGTGATTTTTCAAGGTTTGTCAGGCGTATATACCTTTTGATTTGGGTTGCACTGTCTTCGCTGTCCTTTGAGATTTTTTCTG
>CALCTT010000053.1 GCA_937906895.1 uncultured Clostridia bacterium
GTGAAACAGTATATATTATTGAAGTTAACCCTCGTTCTTCAAGAACTGTTCCTTACATCAGTAAGGTTACGGGTATCCCTGCAATAAGCCTTGCAACAAGAGCAATGCTCGGTGAGAGAATTGCTGATATGGGATATGGTACAGGACTTTACAAGAACAGCGGTTACTATGCAATCAAGCTTCCTGTATTCTCATTTGAAAAGATTATCGGTGCAGATACTTCTCTCGGTCCTGAAATGAAATCAACAGGTGAAGTTCTCGGTATCTCAACTGATTATAATGAAGCACTTCTTAAAGCATTTGAAGGCGGCGGTGTTTCAATGCCTAAGGATGCAAAGATTGTAGTTACGGTTCGTGACAAGGATAAGAAAGAAGTTGGCGAAATGCTCAAGGAATTCAAGGATTCTGAATTTGAATTCTATGCAACACCGGGTACTTGCAAAGCTATTCGTGAAGCAGGAATCGAGTGTAAAGAAGTTAATCCGCTTACAGGTCAGTCACCTAACATTATGGATATGCTTCAGAACGGTGAGGTTTCACTCATTATCAATACACCAACACATGGTCGTCTTGCTAACCGTGACGGATTTAAGCTTCGCCGTCTTGCAGTTGAATCAGGTACATCCTGTCTTACATCTCTTGACGCAGCACTCAGCGTTATGAGAAGTACATTCGTTGTTCCTGACGGAAAGATGAGCCTTACTGATATTGCATCACTTAAGTTATAATAAGAAAACCGGAATTGAGTGCAAAGCTTAATTCCGGTTATTTTTTCAAGGAGTTGATTCTTATGTCTGGTATCATAGATTATTCACTTATGAACGCTCATAAGGATTTTAATACTTTGCCTTTTTCAAAGGTTGATGGTCTTATTTTTGCCCAGTTGGCATATCTCAATTACGATGAGTTTGTTCCTGATAAACAATTATTTGCAAGAGGTATCACCTTTTCAAAAATTTCAGAACAAGACGGATTTGAAAATCTGTTTCCGCTTGAGAGAACTGCAAGAAAAAACCTTTTACTTTTCAACTCAATGGCATACAGTAAAAGGTACGGCAAAGTTAAAATAAACTATCACGAAAATGTTTTTGACCCTGAAAAGGCAATTCAGTTTTCTGCAACAACATTTCTTTTGCCTGATGGTAATGCCTGCGTTTCTTTCAGAGGTACTGACTCTACAATTACAGGTTGGCGTGAAAACTTTGATATGCTGTATAACGACACAGTTCCCGCTCAGCTTTTAAGTGTTAAATATCTCAACAAGGTTGCAAGCAAAATCAAAGGGAAAATAACTGTTGTAGGACACTCAAAGGGTGGAAACCTTGCGATTTACTCAAGTGTTATGTGTTCGCCTAAAACAAAAGAAAAAATTGTTGAAGTACAAAGCTTCGACAGTCCCGGTTTTACAGAGGATTTCGTAACATCAGAAAAATACCTCAAAATGGAGGACAGAGTAGTCAAATTCGTCCCTGAGGAATCTATGATTGGAATGCTCTTAAGCAATACTGACTCTTATCGTATTGTAAAAAGCGAGGGCGAAGGTATTCATCAGCACGACCCGTTTTTATGGATTGTTGAAAATAACGACTTTGTTACAGGTGAAAAGATACATACAAGTGCAAAGCTTGTTACAAACACATTTAAGGAATGGATGAGTAATTACAGCTTTGAACAACGTGAACTCTTTATAGACGGAATTTTCGGTATTATCGAAGCTACAAATGCTCAGAATGCTGAAAGTTTTATAGAATGGAGTGAATATCTCAGGGATAACACCTCTCTGTTCTATGACACAATCAAGGATTTAGACCCTGAAATAAGAAGCTTTATGCTTAAATTTTTGGGAAGCATAGTACCATCAGCAAAGGACAGTCTTTTAGTAACGCCAAAACAAATTATTAAAAGTACCTTTGATAAAATCAAATCAAGAAGAAGTGACGGTGACACCACCTCCTCTGATAAATAATTGAAATGTCAGTTCGAAACCATCCTGACAAGAGTAAACGCTTTACTCTAAATCAAAACTATGGAGTGATAAAAATGAATAAAAAAAAGACGGTTTTTGTAGTACAAGCGGCAGTTATTGCAGCACTTTATGCAGGTCTTACTTATGCGGCAAGTATGTTGAACTTGGCTTATGGCAGTATTCAGTTCAGATTTTCTGAGGCATTGACAATTTTAGCTGCCATATCCCCTGCTGCCATTCCCGGGCTTACAATCGGTTGCTTTTTAGGTAACATTACGAGTCCTTACGGATTAATTGACATTATCTGCGGAACATTGGCAACATTAATTGCGGCGATTTTCAGCTACAAAACAAGAAATGTTAAGTTTAAGGAATTACCATTACTTTCGGCTTTTTTTCCTGTAATTGCAAATGCAATAATTGTTGGAATTGAAATTACCGTATTTATGCCTGATGGATTTAAATTACAGGCATTTCTTATTAATGCTTTACAGATTGCTGTCGGTCAGTTTGTAATGTGCTATGGATTGGGTCTTCCGTTATATAAAGTTATTAAAAAGACAAAAATTAATAGAATGATATGAAAACAGCGTGATAGCCGATTTGGTTATCACGCTGTTTGTTGTGTCGGACAAATTATAATTTGTTATCTTGATTTATGCGTTAAAAAGCCTCCGCATCGGGTTGATGTGGAGGCTAATTGTTTTATGGCATTGGTTGTCTTTCGGCTGAATAGTTAATGTCCACACTCTTCGTGAAAATTAAGAATAGGTAATGTGGAGTCCACTCATCACCTTTATGTACTTTTTCGAAAGTTTTTTCATCTAACGCCACATTGATAGCAGACACGCCATAGAAAGCATCGCCATCTTTAACCACCGTATCCCAAAATGCATGATGTCCAATATAAGTTACACTTGATGGAATATAAACATAGCTCAAAGCTCTGCATTCAGTGAAAGCATCTGAACCAATATACTCAAGTCCTTCTGGCAATGAGAGATAAACTTTACCAAGTGTTTTGTCAGATGTATAACGAGTATCTGTTACCTCACCTTCAGGTACATATGAATAAACATTTTTAAGTCTTGGAATTTCATAGAATCCAAGAGTTTCAATTATTTTTACACCTTCAGGAATATACACTTTTGTTAAATTTGCATAGTTAAAACAGAGCTTTCCCACCTTTTCAACTGTCGATGGAATAACATATGTAAGAACATCTTTTTCATACTGTGCAAACTTTGCATCACTCTCGTCAACTTCTTCTGCATATCCATATTTATCACGAAGATACTGGTCACGGTCACAAGGAACACAAATGATTTCTGTTCTATCTTTGTTATAAAGAACGCCGTCAACGTCACAATAATTTGGATTATTCTCGTCAACCTCAATACGCTGAAGTGCCCAGCATGAATAAAAAGACTTTCCATCAATCTTTTCAACATCTGCTCCGATATTGATTACCTTAATCGCACCGTCACAGTTGAGTGCGTATTCTCTGATTTCTGTAATCTTCTTTGTTGTATCCTTATTGATTGTAAAGTTTGTTGCAGTATCATTGTTGTTTTCATCATATTCAATTGTTGATACATAGTCAATATCAAGCTCAGTAATATAGCCTGTATTAGAGAATTTTTCAAACCTATATCCATTTTCTAACTGTTCATATTCAAAGGTTTCATTATAAACAGTACGTACTGAAAAGTACATTGAAAGAGAAACTGCAATTATAATAACAACTGCAAAGATTAACTTTTTGAGCCCATAATGCTTATAAGGCTTGTTAATATGAGGTGCTGCTAAACCTGGAATCTGATAAGTCCATATTTCGTCTTCAGGAATGTCAAGCTTAATATCTTCTTGTAAAGCAATACCCTTTGCTTTCTTTTCTTTTTTACTCATAAAAACTCACCTCCATTAACCTTTATAGCTACCGGCAGTTGACTTGCCTTCTTCTTGTGCTTTCTTTTCTGTAACCTCTGCACGGCGTTTAAGAACTTCCATAACAAGATTTTGTTTTCTGTTGTCATAATCCCAGAAGAAATATGGAATTGTCATAAGCAAGAAACCAATTACATCGACAAGAAGCGGAATAACAATGATATTTCTTCTTGATTCATCAACATAAAGTACATCCCAGTTACTGTTAAAGCCATATTTTAACAAGAAGATTGGAATGATAAGACCAACGAATGATGTGATAGGTCCTGTGAACCAACCAAAGATACCAGCATAGCTTTCAAGACGTTCACCTGAAAGGTACATCTGATAGTCAGCAATACGAACACCCATATCGTGACCTGCTGTTGTAGGAACAGTCTTTGTCATTTCCATAAAAATTAACACAATAACACAAATTGTTCCACAAAGAACAAGATTATCACCACAGAACCAAATTGCAAGAGCTACAATTGCATTACCGATTGCACGGCTTAACTGATAGAAAATCATAATCTGCTTATATGAAAATCTCTTAAGGAAATATGGAGATAACAAATCAGGTGGTGTACCCGCAAAGGAAACCAATGCAACTACTATACTTTCTATAACAGGGAAAGAAGACCAACGGAATGTATAGAAATAAAGGATTGTAACAAACGGAAGCATACCATTACCCAATGAGTCAATAAGACCAACAATAGTGTTGATAAGCAAATATTTGTTTTTAAGAACACCAAACAAACCGTCCCAGAATTTTATGTTAACCTTCTTTTCAATTGGTGGTTGTGGAATTCTTTCTTTAATTCTGCCTGCCAAGAACATTGTAAAGCCTGCTGCAACACAGAATGTTATTGGATAAACATATTGAAATACGCCGATATTCTGCCATCCATCATCATACAATACACCAACTATTGCAGGAATTGCAATTGCAAGGATTGAATTGAAAATGTGAGAAAGCTTTACGGGATAACTACGAACAAGAATTCTTTCCTGAAGGTTAGGGCTGATTCGCTTTGAACATTCTTCAAGAACATTACCAAAACCAAATACATTATATGTAGCAAACATAAGGTTTGCTACCCAGAAACGTGTTGAAACATCCGGAATCTCATAAACAGGAAGCCAACCGATAAGAATAACCATTATACACTTCGGAATAACATCGCAGTAAAGACCGTATTTATATCTACCATATTTAGGCAACAACTTTTTACGCCAGAAAATGTTTCGAGCACCCACCCAACCAGTGTAAAGGAAATGGGTACCAAAGGTTTTAAAATATGCCTTGGCATTTAGGTCTGCTAATCCGTTAAGATATGTAATCAACGGATTTGTGGGACTGAAGAGTTGTGAAAAGTCAAATACAATGGTAGCTATGCCAAAAATCATCATAGCGACATAAACACCATATAATACTCTTTCCATTTTCTTTTTCAAAAAGCCCAAATTATCGCACACATACCACCACATAAGTGCTGAAATATAACCAAGAGGCATATTCAGAATTCCTATGATAGAAAATGCAAGATAGGGCAAATCATAATGATACATTATGAGAAAACATGTTGTTCCGAAGAAAATTTTCTCAAGTGTTTTTGCACCTGTGTAGTTTGCGCCGACACCGATAACTACGTCCTTATATTCTTTATAAGGAACATACTTACCTTCTGCCGGAGTGTTCCAATGAGTTTTGATTTCAGTACCTAAATCTTTTACTTTATCAATAAGACTCATTTCTTCACTCTCCCTTTCATAATATATTAATTAATTGTATCATAAATACGATTTAATAACAATGTGGTTTTTTAATTTATTTTTTCTTTGGTAGATTTAAACAAAAAAAGGGCTTACTGCTTATGCAATAAGTCCTTTTACTCTTTATTTATCAAGGATGTCCAACACATGAGCAATATCTGTGATTTCATAATCAATTTTCAGATTTCTTTTGTTTTCTGCACCATGAGGATTATACCAGCAACAAAGAATATCTGCATTATTTCCACCTTTAATATCACTCGTCAGAGAATCACCTATAATCATTACCTCATCATGGTTGAATTTACCGGTTTTATCCTGAACAGCATTGAAAAACTCAATTGATGGTTTTTCAAAACCAATTTTATCTGAAATAAAAATATCATCGAACACTTTGTCAAGACCCGATTGCTTGAGTTTTCTGTCCTGCGCAACGAAAGTGCCGTTTGTAACTGCATATTGTTTCACTTTGCCTTTAAGGAATTGTACAGTTTCAAGTCCGTTGTCGCAAAAGAAAACCTTATCACCAAGACGATATTGATACTCAAGATTAAAATCATCAATTTTATCGAACTTAATGCCTTCTGTTTTAAAAAACTCCTCAAATCTTCCACGAAGCACCTGCGGTTTTGTAAGCTCACCTCGTTCAAGCATATCCCAATACTTTCTGTTGATTACAGAATACCGTGCAAGCATTTCATCGGTACATTCACCTAAGGAAAAGATTTCAAAGCATTTTCTTATACCATATTTTTCAGCTTTTTCAAAATCAAGAAGTGTTCCATCAACATCCCAAAGTAATGTTTTAATCATATTATACCAAGTCCTTCAAGTAAAAATTTTACACCCATAAATACAAGCACCAAGCCACCTGCGAGCTCTGCTTTGTTCTTATATTTAGCACCGAATTTATGACCGATAAATACACCGATTGCAGATAAAAGTGCTGTAATCACACCAATGAGCACGACAGCTATGTAAACTTGTTTTTCTTCATAAGTAAGAGCAAATGCAACACCGACAGCAAGAGCATCAATACTTGTTGCAATAGCAAGAGCGGTTAATTCTTTAAAATTAAGCTTGCTTTCGCAATCTTCACATTCGTCTTCGTGAAATGACTCGTAAATCATTTTACCGCCAATAATGGCAAGAAGAATAAAAGTAACCCAATGGTCAATGCTTGTTATGTATTCAGCAAATTTTGAACCTATGAACCAACCAATTAAAGGCATACCTGCCTGAAATCCGCCGAAAAACAAGGCTATAAGTGCGATTTGTTTGTAATCAAGTTTTCTCATATTAAGACCTTTACAGATAGCTACTGCAAAAGCATCCATCGCAAGTCCCACTGCGATAATTACTAATTCTGACATAAAAAACTCCTATAAATAAAAAAGACCATGTACAGCAAAAGCCATACATGAGTCTTGTCATTTAATATAAGCCAGACCATAGGGTCAGTATGTTGACTTATCACATATTACACAAATATGCCGACTACTCCCTCACGAAGCAGTTTGATTATATCACCGTGGATATTTTATGTCAAGAAATTTTCATACCAAGTCGAAGCTTATCACTTATCATTGCAATAAATTCGGAGTTTGTTGGTTTGCCTCTTTCGTTATGAATTGTGTAGCCGAAGTATGAGCTGAGCACATCAACATCTCCCCTATCCCATGCAACTTCAATTGCGTGGCGGATTGCCCTTTCAACTCGTGAAGACGTTGTTGCATATCTTTTGGCAACTGTGGGATACAATACCTTTGTTACAGAACTCATCATTTCACTGTCGTTTATTGAGAGAATTATTGCTTCGCGAAGATAGAGATAGCCTTTTATATGTGCAGGTACACCTAATTGATGCATAATTTCACTGACAGTTACAAGCAAATCATTGGATTCTCTTAAGTTTCCTGTATCAGGTTTATTTTTCGACCAATTTGTAAGCTGTGTTACTCGCTGTGCAAGAATATTCACATCAAAAGGTTTAAGAAAATAGTAATCAGCACCTGCTGAAAGGATTTCCTGTTCAAATCGTTGATTATCCGACCCTGACATTACCATTATAAACGGTTTGTTCTTTTTCTTTGTCATTCCGTTTATTACACCTAATGCATCAAGATTTGTCATAAACGCATCAATTATTGCCACGTCATATACACCTGACGTAATCTCTGCCAATGCAGTTTTGCCATCCTTTGCTATCAATTTCACATCGCAACCAGATGTACGAAGAACTCCTGCACAATTCCTTCCAAATTCAGTACCATCACCCGTTAATAATACTTTAATATTGTTTCCCATTTTGAAAACCTCCGTTTTTATTGGAAATCGTTTTTGATTTCTTATTTCTGCCATATTTTACCATATATGGTAATTTATGGCAATAGTTTTTTAAAAATTACTTTAGAAAACTTTTCGACACAAATAATCGACACAAAAACAGTAAAAATACTAAATCAAAATTCAAAATGACGGATTAGAAAATTTTTCCTGCAAAAAATATGCATATTTTTATAAAATATTCAGTTGTTTTCTGACTAAAAAACCAATATTCAAGTTTGTTTTTAACAATGATTTGAACTTTGAAAATGTTGAAAACTTTGTTGAAAATGTTTAAAACTCGCATTTTCAAGGGTTCCTGAAATATATTTTTTATTAATTTGTAAAGAAAAACACTTTACATCTCGTTTTGGGTATAAAAAAATGATGTATATACATTTGCATATACATCATTAAAAATGAAGGATAAAATTCAATTTTTTTAATCTCTGCGAAGAGCTTCAATTGGTGGAAGATTTGCTGCTCGTTTAGCAGGATAAACACCAAAGATAATACCAATTGCAGATGAGAAGCCAACTGCCAGAAGGATTGTTGCCGGTTCCACAAACAACGGCACTTTCATTATATACGATACAAAGGCGGCAGCAGCCACACCAAGCAACAGACCGATTATACCACCAATAAGGCAAAGGATAATTGATTCTGTCAGGAACTGGAACATAATGGTTCCTGTTTTTGCACCAAGGGCCTTTCTGATACCAATTTCACGAGTACGCTCTGTAATTGAAACAAGCATAATGTTCATAACACCGATACCACCGACAATAAGTGAAATTGCACTTACTGCGGCAATAAATATTGTAAAAACATTGATAACTGTATCAAGCAAATCAATGTAAGTTGCCATATTTGTAACTGCATAACAATCTTTTTCATAGTTATCGTGTAACGAACGAACATAATTTATTGCAGCAGTACCGATTCCGTCAAGCATTGATTCATCATAAGCGGTAATCTGGAGCATATCATATCTGTTAGCTCTTGTACCATTTATAGTTGCAGTAACAGATGCGGGCATGAGAAGCATACAGCTTGTCATCTGCATATTACCCATCATTGAACCCATACTGCTCATCATTTCTTCGGTATCAAGATTCATACTTGCCATTATATCAACGACACCGACAATCTTAACAGAAATGGTCAGGTCATTTGATGTGCAATAAACATACTCACCTACTACATCTCTTTTTCCAAATAACTGTAACGCACTTCCCACATCAATTACGCCAACATTTTTACCTTCGAGATATTCCTCCTCAGTAAAAAATCTGCCATATTGCAATGGTGTCTGCATAAGCATCTGCATATCTGTATTACAACCGATTCCCATAAGAAAACCTGTTTTATCATTTGCTGTCATCTGACACATTGCCATTGACTGCATCGATGCATACTGAACACCCTCAAGTTTTTTTATTGCGGCAATATCCTCATCCGTAAAATAGTCTTCATCATCAGCATAGTTTGCATTGACAGTCAATGAAATAGCACTGCTACCCATATCGCGAATCATACCGACAATATAATCACGACCACCGTTACCGACTGTGACAATTGCAATAACAGAAGCAACACCGATAATGATACCCAGCATTGTAAGAAGAGAACGCATAAGGTTAGTTCTGATACTGAAAACAGCAATGCGTATATTTTCTCTGATATTCACTGTTTACACCTTACCCATTCTTTTTTGCAATTTTTGTTCCGTCTTCCATATTAGGGTCAGGACTCTTTACAACCTTTTCGCCTTCAACAAGACCTTCAACAATCTCATAGCTTGTGTCGTCAAGGGAACCCTTTGTTATAGTACGTTTTGAAACAGTTTCCTCTTCCTCGTCATAAACGAAAACTGAATATGTTCCGCTGTTGTAGATTACTGATTCAACAGGGACTTTAAGTACATCCTCGATTGTATCAAGAACAACCTTAATGTCAACATCAAAGCCGATTACAATTTTTTCGTCAGGATTATGAATCTTAATCTTAACTTCAGCACCAGAGGCACCTGCTCCGCCGCCCATAAGCGAACCTGCGATTGAGCCAATGTCAAGACCACCTGATGAGTCAGATGCAGTAGCACTTACATAGACAACCTCACCTTTATATTCAGAACCAAGGCTTGTTATTACTGCTTCCATACCAACCTTAACCTTAAGAAGGTCTGACTTACCAACTGTAACAGAAACAATCATATCCTCATAGCTTTCAAGCTTAATACCTGTACCCATTGGTGCAGATGTACTTCCCATAAGTGAAGAAACAATGTTTGCTGTTTCTTCGTCAATACCGGCACCTAAAAGTGACGATATATCAAGTGATGAAGATGATGTCTGTTTAACAGGAACAAACTTTTCACCTGCTTTGATATTAACTTGAGTTACAATACCGTCATTATCAGCAACCCAACCTGATGACATTTTGTCATAAGTTGATTTAATCTTGTCATAATCTGCTTTTTTACTGTCAGCAACTGACTTAAGAGCCTTTAAAACTGACTCATCAGGAACGATTGCAGCAGCATCCTCTGCATAAAGTGCTGAAAGTTCAGAATTAAGCTGTGCAAGTTCAAGGTTTTTCTGCATAAGCTCCTGCTGTTTTTCTGAAGAAGCCGAATCAACAACAGGTAACTCAACTGTCGATGCTGCTTCCTTAAATGCTTTTATCTGCATTAAATTAGAACCGTTTGCAAGCATCTGCATTGCAATCTGATTAATTTGCTCCTCTGGAATTGGTGCAGTTTCAGTTGTTACACCCTCAAGTTCTTTTTCCAATGCACTAATTTCACTCTGTTTTACAGTAATTTTTCCGCTGAGTTTTTCAATTTCAGTTGCAATTTCATTTTTTCTCTTTGAATTTTCAGAAGCAGAATTTTTTGTGTCATTATATTCATTCAATGCCTTATCATAAGCATTTTTTGCCTCTGTAAGATACTGTGATGCACCTGAAACATTAAAGGTTGCAAGTTTATCACCTTTTTTAACTGTGTCACCCACATTTACTAATACTTCTTCAACAAAGACACCTTCAATTGCAAGTAAATCCTCAGTAACTCCTGATTCAACAGTACCGCTTACATCAAGAAAATCGGTAATCGTACCATAGCTTACATCTGCAATTTCATATTCTGCAGGTGGTTCAGGCTTTAAGTTGGAATAAAGCACATAAACAACAAGCACTGCCATCACAACAATGAATGCTATAATACCTGCCTTTACTTTTGGACTTTTCTTTTTAAAATTCTTAAACAAGGAAATCACTATCCTTTGCACATTATTCTTCATAATATATTTTACTACATCCAAAATAAATTTCCAATATTAAATTTGTTAAAAAATTGTAAATTTCTCATATTTTTCATATATATTATCAACAACTATTTATAAGGTGGAAAATATATGAAAAAATTATTGGCAGTTTTAATGACATTTATAACAATTCTTCTTTGTTCCTGCTCAAAAGAAAGCAAGTTTGGCGTACAACAATTTGTCGAAAGAATGAATGAAAATTACGAAACTGATTATAGCACAAGTGAATTTATATTAAGCAAGAAAGATGACGACAACTTTGTGTTTCTTACAAGAGAAAACAAAATGATAAATCTTATGCTTGACGAAGATAATAATATAAAAGGGATTTCTTTACTTATAACCTCTGATGGTGACATTGCAGAAACAAAAGATATATACTGTCAGATGTGCAGTGTTTTCACGAGTAATGCTTATGATGCTCAATTAAAGATATTTAATGATTCTGACTTTCTTAACGAGAAAATAAAATTTGCCGACGGAAATTCTGTAATCACCGTCGGCAGATATAAATATACGATTGTCAGTAACAGCTATGCCATTACATTTTTCTGTGATAAGATTTAATCAGCAATTAATTGGAAATTATTCTCTATGCCATTTAACGCCTTGTGGTGTATCCTCAAGAACGATACCCTGTGCCTTGAGTTCATCACGGATTCTGTCAGCCTCAGCCCAATTTCTGTCCTTACGAGCCTGAGTACGTGCTTCAATAAGCTTTTCGATTTCATCATCAAGGCTTTCTGTCTTTCTGTTATAAACAAGACCTAACACACCTGTAAGTTCATCAAAGAGTTTTGTTGCATATTCAACGAGTTCCTTTGAAGGTTCGTCAGTAATAACCTTTGTATTAATATCCTTAACAAGTTCAAATACTGCTGTAATAGCATCTGCTGTGTTAAGGTCATCATCCATAACACGGATAAACTGTTCACGACGACCATCAATAATCTTTTTGATTTCATCAACGTTTTCAGGAACTGTATCTGCTGCATTTTTAAGTGCAAAGTCAAGGCTTTCACGACAGTTATAAAGACGAACAAGAGATGCTTTGCACTGCTCAATAATATCAACGCTGTAGTTGATTGGGCTTCTGTAATGAGAAGAAATAAGGAAATAACGTATTGGCTCATAGCCATACTCATTAGCAACATCACGAACTGTGAAGAAGTTACCTAAAGACTTTGACATCTTAACATTATCAACGCTGATAAAACCGTTATGCATCCAATAATTTGCAAAAGGAACCCCATTACAGCATTCGCTCTGTGCAATTTCGTTTTCATGGTGTGGGAAAACAAGGTCCTGACCACCACAATGGATGTCAATTGTTTCACCTAAATATCTTCTTACCATTGCTGAACACTCAATATGCCAACCCGGTCTGCCGTGTCCCCAAGGTGATTCCCAGTATGGTTCACCCGGTTTTGCACTCTTCCAAAGAGCAAAGTCCATTGGCTCTCTTTTCACTTCACCAACATTAATACGAGCACCTGCTTCAAGGTCCTCAAGTGGCTGATGTGAAAGCTTGCCGTATTCCTTGAACTGTTTTGGGCTGAAATAAACATCACCGTTATCTACTGCGTAAGCATAACCTTTTTCAACAAGTGTGCTTACAATATCAATAATCTCATCAATGTTTTCAGTTGCTTTTGGATGAACAGTTGCTTCACGAACATTCATACCCTTTGCATCTGTCCAGAATTCCTCGATATACTTTTCAGAAACAGTTTTGTAATCTGTTCCCTCTTCATTTGCACGACGGATGATTTTGTCATCAATATCAGTAAAGTTCTGAACAAAATTTACTTTGTATCCACGATATTCCATATATCTTCTGAATGTATCAAATACACAAAGAGGACGAGCATTACCGATATGGATATAGTTATAAACTGTTGGTCCGCAAGCATAAACCTTTAATTCGTTTGGTACAAGGGTTTTAAGCTCTTCTTTTCTTCTTGTGAGAGTGTTAAAAATTTTCATTATTTATTCTCCTTTATATTTCTGAAGTTCTTTTTCAAGTCTTTCAATTTTCGCATTAAGTCTGCAAAATTCCTGTGAAACAGGGTCAGGAATATGAACCTGGTCAAGATTGTCAACCCGTTTACCGTTTCGTTTAACAACTCTTGCAGGGACACCAACTGCAGTTGAGTTAGGTGGAATTTCATCAAGGACAACAGCACCTGAAGCAATATTTGAGTTATCCCCTACTTTAAAAGGGCCTAAAACCTTTGCTCCTGAACCAATCATTACACCATTACCGATTGTCGGATGTCGTTTGCCCGTATCCTTACCTGTACCACCAAGGGTTACTCCCTGATAGATTGTTACATCATCACCGATTTCCGCAGTTTCACCGATTACAACACCTGTTCCGTGGTCAATGAAAAAGCGTTTACCGATGGTAGCACCGGGATGAATCTCAATATTAGTCTTTTTTACTGCGTGCTGAGAAATGGCACGAGCAATAAATTTCATTTTATGACGGAAAAACCAATTTGCAACTCTGTGCATTCTTATAGCCTTAAGTCCGGGATACAGGAATAAGATTTCAAGAATACTGGTTGCAGCAGGGTCACGCTCTTTTACCGTCTGAATATCTTCTCTTAATCTTTTGAACAAATATATTCCTCCAAAAAATAAGCCTCCGCCTGAATTAACAGACGAAGGCGATTAATCGCGGTTCCACTTCGATTTATATCTCGTTTTGTTTATAACGTAACAACACGGATGTGTATTTCCCCACATCGACTCACGAACGCACTTCACAAAAGCTCTTTTAATACAGGCTTTCAGCCGACGACCCGTAATCTCTGATAAAAATTCTTCTGCTACTCTTTTCGGTCACAGTCTTTATTCATATTATATGATATTTTAGCACATCTTTTTACAAAATGCAATTATTTTGTGAAATCAATTATTTTTTTGCTGTCATTAAGATAAATCCACCCTGAAATTACAGTCAGAATTGCAGTTATCCAAAGTAATCCGTTGGAAATGAGTGATAAATCAGGTAATTTAGCAAATAAATCTGTATATGAATTTTCAACAATATAATATGCTTCACCTAAAAGCATAATAAGAATTGTAAACACCATCTGACTTACTGTTTTGATTTTGCCCCATATATTTGCAGGAATTACCACTCCGCCTGCAGCTGCAATCATTCTCACAGATGCAATTGCAAATTCGCGAGTCAACACGAGCATTACAATCCAGATATTGCAAAGTCCCATTGACATAAATGCTAAAAGTGCTGATGTTGTAAGCACTTTATCTGCAATAGGGTCTAAAAATTTACCGAAATTTGTTACCTGATTATTCTTTCTTGCAAGATGTCCGTCAACAGCATCACTTATTGAAGCAATCGAAAAGATAATACAAGCAAATAAAAATCTGTGCGGTAATGAATCTATCAATATTATCGCTAAAAAAACAGGTGTAATGATAATTCTTGCAACTGTTATAATATTGGGAAGATTTAACTTCATACAACTTCTCCTGTCAATTCTCCGTCGATGACGTTTATCACATTTACATCTACAATTTCACCATCATCAAGTTCAAATCCACAGGTAAAATAAATCTGAGTATCAATTTCAGGTGCATCCATATAAGTTCTGCCATAATATGAATCTGTATATGGGTCATAGCCCTCAACAATTGTCGGAAGAATTTTATCGATTAATGAGTCATTTATTTCGTCAAGAATCACATTCTGACGTTCATTGATAATATCAGCTCTCTCCTGACGGATTTCAGCATCCATCATACCATCAAGCTTTGCAGCAGGTGTACCCTCTTCCTCTGAATAAGCAAAGCAACCCATTCTCTCAAATCGCATTTCGTCCACAAATTCACAGAGTTCATTGAATTCTTCTTCTGTTTCACCAGGAAAACCTGCAATAAATGTTGTACGGATTGTAACACCATCTATCTTTTCGCGGATTTTATTAAGAAGTGCTGTAAGGCTTTCTCTGTCACCGTGACGGTTCATTCTTTTCAGCACATTTTTATTGCAATGCTGAAGCGGAATATCCATATATTTTACTATTTTTTCATTTGTTGCAATTTCATTTATAAGTGCATCGTCAATTCTTTCAGGGTAAAGGTAAAGCAAACGAATCCACTCAATACCCTCAACCATTGAAAGTGCTTTAAGCAAAGGAACAAGTGCATTTTTGCCGTACAAATCCTCACCGTAACGAGTTGTATCCTGTGCAACAACTACAATTTCTTTTACACCCTCATCTGCAAGTTTCTTTGCCTCTTTCAAAATACTTTCACTTGGTCGACTACGGAATTCGCCACGAATAGACGGAATTGCACAATAAGTACAGTGATTTGAACAGCCCTCAGCAATTTTAAGGTATGCTGAATATGGAGGTGTTGTAAGAATTCTGTCACCTTCGATTTTAAGGTTTGTTTTTGGTGGAAAAGACTCAACTTTTTCACCACTTATGATTCTGTCGCAGATTTCACAGATGTCCTCATTTGCACCGATACCGATTACAGCATCAGTTTCAGGAATCTCCTTGAATATTTCATTCTGATAACGCTCTGCAAGGCATCCTGTTACAAGAATTTTAAGATTTTCGCAGTCCTCTTTATATGAAACCATATCAAGAATATTTTCGATTGATTCTTTTTTTGCATCTTCGATAAAGCCACAGGTGTTTACGATTACAACATCTGCCTCTGCCGGGTCACTGACAATCTCAAAACCACCGTTCTGAAGTTTTGAAAGCATTATTTCAGCATCAACCTGATTTTTAGGACATCCCAAAGATATCATTCCAACTTTTTTAGTCATAATATTCTTCCTCTGTGTATTCAGAAACTTTTTGCAAGGCAGATTTTATCTCGGAATAAGAAAATCCAAGTCGCATAAGACCATCTATCGCTCTTTTTCTGCCTTTTTCATCATTTAATTTATTCAAATATTTTTTCTTAATTACTAATATAATACGGTTTTCAGCATCATTGTCAAGAGTATCAATGGTATTTTCTATTATTTCCCTTGATATTCCACGAAATACCAACTCCTGTTTCACTCGTTTTATACTGTAATTTTTTCTTTCCATAAGGTCATTTGAAACCATTCTTGCATACTCTTCATCATTAAGGAGTCCGAGTTCTGAAAGCCTTTCGCACGCTTTTTCTGACGCATCCTTTTCGTGACCTTTTTCGCAAAGCTTTTTTATGAGTTCTTTTGTTCCGTAGGGTCTGCGTGATAAGAAATCAAGTCCTTTGTTATAAGCACGACGAAAACTGACCGAGTCAAGCAACTCAGTCAGTTCTTCTTCATTAATTTCTTTTAAATTTCTGTATTTCTCTGAATACCAATAATCACTATCAACTGTGGCACGGTATTCCTCATCAACATAGATATGAATCTTACGGGCTTTTCCCTCTTTAACTGTTAATTTCATTATTCGTCATCGTCAACTGCAATATCAAGTGTTGCACGGGCTGCTGCTTTTGTAGTCGGCACTTTAACGATTTCCGGCTGTTCTATTGGAGTAATGCCCTTTTTAAGATTTGCTTCTTCCTGCATTTTTTCACGAATCTGCTTTTCAATATCATTTGCAAGAACTTCGTCCTGTTTAAAGAGAAGCTTTACATTTTCTCTGCCCTGACCAAGACGCTGTTCACCATAATAGAACCAAGCACCACTCTTTTTAAGAATGTCAAATTTAACACCAAGGTCAACAATTTCACCGATTTTAGAGATACCCTCACCGTACATAATGTCAAATTCAGCCTCTTTAAATGGAGGAGCAACCTTATTTTTTACAATCTTTGCTCTTGTTCTTGAGCCGATAAATTCGTTTCCCGCACCCTTAAGCTGTTCTGTACGACGAACATCAATTCTTATAGTTGCATAGAACTTAAGAGCACGACCACCTGTTGTAACTTCAGGGTTACCGTAAATCACACCAACCTTTTCACGGAGCTGGTTAATAAAAATGACTACTGTATTTGACTTATTTATTACACCTGCAAGCTTACGGAGAGCCTGTGACATAAGACGAGCGTGAAGACCAACGTGGCTGTCACCCATATCACCCTCAATTTCTGCACGAGGAACAAGGGCAGCAACAGAGTCAACGATGATTACATCAAGAGCACCTGAACGAGCAAGTGCCTCTGCAATTTCAAGAGCCTGTTCACCGTTATCAGGCTGTGAAACGAGAAGTGAATTTACGTCCACACCTAAATTCTGAGCGTATTCAGGGTCAAGAGCATGTTCAGCATCAATAAATGCAGCCTCACCACCTAATTTCTGTGCCTCAGCAACAACCTGTAATGCAAGAGTTGTTTTACCTGAAGATTCAGGTCCGTAAATCTCAACAATTCGACCTCTTGGGAGTCCACCGATACCTGTTGCGTGGTCAAGAGAAATTGAACCTGTTGAAATAGCCTCAACATTAAGTGAGCTGTTTTCACCAAGACGCATAACAGCACCTTTACCATAATTCTTTTCTATTTGCAATAATGCAGTTTCAAGTGCTTTCTTTTTATCAGCCA
>CALCTT010000054.1 GCA_937906895.1 uncultured Clostridia bacterium
TCAGAAATGTCAAAAAACGCAGGCAATACTTTGTGTATTAACGAGTATTTTTGGCATTTATGGCGGAAAAGTAGCCGCTGAGAATTGTAACTTCAATTTAATCAGCGATTACTAGTTTGGTTTATTCATATACTGCAGGTTTTAACGCACCTACAAACGGTAAATTTCTGTATTTTTCATTAAAATCCAATCCATATCCTACAACAAAGGCATCAGGAATCTGTGCTCCTGAATAATCAGCATAAACTTTAGCCTTTCTTCTTTCAGGTTTATCAAGTAAAGTACATATTTTGATACTGTTAGGATTTCTTGCAGAAAGCACTTTCATCAAGTACTCAAGTGTTACACCGCTGTCAAGAATATCTTCAACAATAAGCAAATCTGAACCTTCAACAACATCTGTATCAAGGTCCTTGATAATTTTAACAACACCCGATGTTTTTGTACCTGAACCGTAGCTTGAAACTGACATAAAGTCAATAGAACAAGGAATTTTAATTTCACGCATAAGGTCTGCCATAAATATAACAGAACCTTTAAGAACACTTACAAGGACAAGCTTTTTGCCCTCATAATCCTTTGTAATTTCAGCACCAAGTCTTTTTACTATATTTTTCAAGTCTTCTTCGGACAAAAGAACTCTATCAATATCATTAATCATTATTTTTCCCCACCTTTGATATTTTAACGATTTTTTTCGTATTATCGTTTATTTTACAATTTTTTGATACACCAAAAAATTCAGTCCACATTATACCATTATTGTCTGATAATATCAACATTCTGTCCCTTTTTGAAACGGAAATTTTATTTTCGTTAAAAAGTTTTTTAAATGATTTATTCGGTCTGTTTGGTAATTGATATTCATCACCGTCACGACGATTTCTCAAAATCACACCGTTTGATATTTTATCACAATCAATATAATAATTTATATCTTGTTTATTAACGATTTGTAAATCTTTTTTATCGAGAATTTCAATTTCATAATCACCAATTGGTGTTGAAATGGTTTTTTTTTCGATAATCAACGGAATTTCAAAGTATTCCGTCTTTTGATTTTCGCCAAAAAACAGTTTTTTCCTTTCCACATTGACTATAACATTACCGGCAACATTTATGCTACCACCGTTTTCCATAATACCAAGAACAGCGTTTATATGCTCACGACTGACATCCTTGGCATTATTTTCTTTTAAAATTAAAGCAATTACCTGATATTTCAATGCTTGGTGGCAATCAGCAAAGACGTTACAATCATAGTATCCGTCACATCTTGATTGAGTGAAAAGATTTTCTGCACTTTCATTGATGAAATCCTTTGAGAGCTTAAGTGACTCGAGGCATTTTACAAAAGATTTATCAAATGATGGATTAAGCTCAAAAAACAACGGCAAAATGTTATGACGAATCTTATTTCTTGTATAATCATCATTTAAATTTGTACTGTCAGTAACATAAGTCAAATGATTAGAAGAAATATACTGTTCTATTTCCTCTCTCGAGCAATTAAGAAGTGGTCTTATGTAAATATCTCTTATATAAGGAATACCGCAAAGCCCCGAAAGTGAAGCACCGCGAACAAGATTGAAGATGAAAGTTTCCATATTATCGTTAAGGTTATGTGCTGTTGCTACTTTATCACATCCTGCTTTTTCAAAGCAATCATATCTCATGCGTCTTGCACATTCCTCTAAACTCTCACCTGTTTTTTCTGCCTCGGCAGGTACATCTATATAATATGAAACAAAATCAATTCCCAATTTTTCGCAAATTTCTCGGGAAAATTCAAGGTCACGGTCAGCCTCATCACCACGGATACCGTGATGAATATGTATTCCTTTAATTGTTTTAATGCCTAATTTTTCTTTATTTTCTGACAAGATATGAGCAAGACAAACAGAATCAGCACCACCGGAAAGACCGATACCTAAAGTATGACACCCCGATAGCATCTGACAATCTTCAATTGTCTTTAAAACCTTATCTGTCATCTTTTATCCTTTCAAGAGTAGAGAACATTGTAAATTCAGGATTCCATGCAACCTTTACGGTTTCAGTTGAACCGTGTCTGTTTTTACCGACAATAACCTCTGCAATATTCACTGATTCAGGGTCAGTTTCTGCATCAGGGTCATTTTTATAATAATCTTCACGATGAAGCATAAGAACAATGTCAGCATCCTGCTCAATTGTACCTGATTCACGAAGGTCAGTCATCTGCGGACGATGGTCGCCTGAATTCTTTGCAACACCACGGGACAACTGTGAACAAGTTACAACAGGAATATTAAGGTCCTTTGCCATCATTTTAAGTGAACGAGTAATTTCTGAAACCTCGTTGACACGATTGTCAGTACGTTTTGTACCTGACATAAGCTGAAGATAATCGATTACGATACAATCAATATCCTTCATACGAAGAGCTCGTGCTTTCATTTCAGGGACATTGATATTTGCTGTATCATCAAAATACAACTCACAATTAATAAGATTCTGCAAAGCAAGTCCAAGTTTTTCCCAGTCGGAATCTGTAATATCACCTGTTCTAAGTTTGTTACTTACAATTCGTGCTTCAGTTGAAATAATACGCTGTGCCAACTGTTCTTTTGACATTTCGAGAGAGAAGAAAAGAACTTTTCTGCCTTTCATTGCAATATTTCTTGCAACATTCAAAGCAAAGCTTGTTTTACCCATAGCAGGACGAGCACCGACAACTATAAAGTCTGAACGATGGAATCCACCACCAAGAACCTTATCAAGATATGAAAAGCCTGTTGGGATTCCTATATACTGTTCTTTTTCTTTAGGGTCAGCACTTGCAAGTTTCTTAAGACGTTCAAAAACGTCTGACATAACAATATCACTGATTTTTGCAGGACCTGATGTATTCTTTCCGCGACGGATATCGTAAATCTTCTGCTCCGCCAAATCAAGAAGTGAATCAGGTGAATCGTTGCCGTTACTTGTTGCATCAAGAATTTCACGAGCAGTAACCATAAGAGTACGAAGATAGAACTTGTCAATTATGATTTTTATGTATGATTCAACATTTTTGGTAGATGGCACTGCATCGGCAATTTTCATAAGGTATGTTTTACCGCCAATATCGTCATAAACCCCTTCTTTTTTAAGTTCTTCAAGAACAACAAGAGGGTCAATACGACCACCTATTGTGTCAATATTAAGGATTGCTGTGTATATAGCCTTATGCTGTGGAAGATACAAATGGTCAATCTTCAACATATCAGAAACGATAGGAAGACATTCAGGGTCTTTAAGCAAAGCACCTAAAACCGCCTGTTCTGCATCAAGGCTATATGGTAAATTCAGATTTTCAAAGCCTGTTAAATTGCTTTCCATTTTTTATTCTCCAACCATTACTGTCATTTCAGCAACTATATTTGTATAAAGCTTAACCTCAACCTTAAATGAACCAAATGTTTTGATATCATCCATTGTAAGCTTTCTCTTATCAACCTTAACACCAAACTGTTTTGCGATTTCAGCTGCAACTTCCTTTGATGTAACTGAACCGAAGAGTTTACCGTTATTGCCTGCTTTTGCAGTGATTTTAATTGTCTTACCCTGAAGCTTTGCCTTTGAATCATTTGCAGCAGCAATTTCAACATCAATTTTGTGCTGATTTGACTGTTCACGATTGCGAAGCTCTGTAAGACTCTGTGCATTAGCCTCTGTTGCTAATCCTTTTGGGAAAAGGAAATTTCTTGCATAGCCATCAGAAGCCTTTACCTTTTCTCCTTTTTTTCCAAGACCTTTTACGTCTGCCTTTAAAATTACTTCCATATTTATAACCTCTTTTCGATTAACTTATTATTTTATCTATTGCCTGTTTTAAAAGAGAAAGAGCACTGTCAAATGATTCGTTTTCAAGCTGTGCTGCAGCCATAGTGAGATGACCGCCACCACCAAGCTCTTCCATAACAAGCTGAACATTAATTTCACCATAAGAACGGGATGAAATATTAATTGTTTTATCTGTTTTATATAATACAAATGAGCCGTGAACACCGTCGATGTTAAGAAGCTCGTCAGCAGCCTGACTTGCAACAATCCGCACATCATCGGATTCAAAATCCACTACACCGATTGCAGAATTTTTATACATTGCAGCATTTTTAACAACTTCACTCTTTGCCTGTTGAGTTTTCATACTGTTAGAGAAAAGCTGTTTAACGGCAACAGTATCAGCACCTAATGAGCGAAGATATGCCGCAGCCTCAAAAGTACGAACACCTGTTTTCATAACAAAGTTCTTTGTATCAAGAGTGATGCCTGACATCAATGCCTCAGCACATACTTTAGGTACGCTGACATCAATATTAATATATTGTATAAGCTCCGTCACCATTTCTGATGCTGAAGAAGCATTTGGCTCGTGATAGAAAATAACTGCCTTATTAATATGGTCAACTGTTTTTCTGTGATGGTCAATAACAACAACCTTATGGGCAAGGTCAAAAAGCTCGGGATATTCAAGGAAGCTTTTTCTGTGTGTATCGGTAATCACAAGAAGAGTTTTTGCAGACAAATATTCATCAACATCGTCAGGTTCAACAAGCAAATCATCCATATTATTTGCAATCATATATTTTGCCAAAGGCATTGCAAGTGTTGTTTTTGATGACATTACAATTTTTGCATCTTTATTAAGAGATTCGCAAATCATTGCAATACCAACTGCAGAACCGAGCGAATCCAAATCAGCAAAACGATGTCCCATAATAAGAACATTGTCACTTGTCTTTATCGTTTCTTTAATAGCAGAAGCAATCATTCGTGAACGTACTTTATTGCGTTTTTCAATGCCTTTTGATACACCGCCAAAGAATTCAAAGTCACCGTCAGTTGTCTTGACAACAACCTGGTCACCGCCTCGTCCCATTGCCATATCAAGAGATTTTCGTGCTATCGTTTCACACTGTGAAAGATTTTCACCAAGACCTATACCAACGGATAATGTAATTCCCAGAGTTCGGTCCTTATATGTATAAGAACGAACTTGTGACAAAACAGAGAATTTATCTTCCTTCATTTTGTCAAGCATCTGTGCTTCGGAAAATACTAAAAATCTGCCATTCGGCATTTTACGGAAAATACAATCATATTTCCCGAACCAGCCCTCAACTATTGCTTCAACATCACCAAGGACTTCTGACTGTTGACTTTCTTTAAAATCAGCACAGACATCCTCAACGCTGTCAAGGTTTATTATCATAAGCACAGGACGAGAAGCAAGATATGATGATTTATATTTTTTAAGTTCAGTATCTTCTATAAAGTAAAGAGAATAAACTATCTCATTTTTATACTGAGTTTTACCTGAAAAAGCAGTATATTTCTTCCCGTTAAATTCACATTCTATAAATCTTTTCTCACGGACAATATCCGCACCCTGTCCTGATGTAAATTGCTTTACACCCACATTATCAAAAGAATAATCGGAAAGAAATTCATCGCGGAATTTTGTGTTATACCATACAAGGCTGTCTGCACTATCAAAAAGCAACACAGGTAATGGGAAGCTCTTAAGTTCACCATTCTGATTATCTGCTGACAATTTTTTATTTAGTGCAGCAACTGTATTTTCAAGTCTTTTGAAATTGGAATTATTTTTCACAACAGCAATTACGAAAAATACAGAAATCAAAATCAATCCCGCAATTGCCATATAAACATTATAGAAAAACATAGCAATACACAGAATTAAGCTGACAACAATTGCAGGAATTGTTATCGGATATACATTCAATAATTTTTTTATGCTGTTATTCTTTTTGCTACTGCTAGTTTTTTCCATAAATTTCACCTTTTATTAAGCGGGTACTCAAACTGAGCTGATTATAGGAATGACCATAGGACTGCGTTTTGTTCTGTCATAAAGAAGTCGAGAAATATCGTCTCTCATTCTGTTTCTGATTGTATTCCATTCAATATGACCCTCGTGAATACACTCATCAATAACAATCTGTGCTACAAGCTTTGCCTCTGCAATAAGCTGTTCTGAATCACGGACATAGACAAATCCGCGGGATACAATATCAGGACCGGCTACCAGCATACCTGTTTCTCTTTCGATAACTGCACTGATAATCATAAGTCCGTCCTCGGCAAGTCGTTTTCTTTCACGGATAACGGCACTACCGACATCACCTACACCATAACCGTCAACGAACACCTTACCTGCAGGGACATCCTCTACAACAGACATTTTGCGTTTTGAAAGCTCAACCTGTCTGCCATTATCACCAATATAGATATTCCCCGGTGCTATTCCCATACTTTCAGCAACCTGAGCGTGGCTTCTTAAATGCTTTTGCTCACCGTGAACAGGGATAAAGAATTTAGGCTTTGCAAGGCTCATAATAAGACGAAGTTCTTCCTGACAAGCGTGACCTGAAACATGAACCTCATACATTTTTTCATATACGACCTCTGCTCCACGTTTTAAAAGTTCGTCAACAACCTTACCAACTGTTTTTTCATTACCCGGAATCGGAGTTGCAGAAATAATTACATAGTCACCTGTTCCGATTTCAACACGACGGTGTTCTGAAAATGCCATTCTGTAAAGTGCTGACATTGGTTCACCCTGACTGCCTGTTGTAATAATAACAAGCTTATCGTGAGGATATCTTGAAACAGAGTCAATATTTATTAAAATTCCTTCAGGAATATTGAGATAGCCGAGTCTTGCTGCTGTTTCAACAACATTTTCAAGGCTTCTGCCTGAAAGTGCAACCTTTCTGCCCACAGATGCTGCAACGTCAATAATCTGCTGTACTCTGTGGATATTTGAAGCAAATGTTGCGACTATAAGTCGTTTACCGTCTGCCTTCTGGAAAAGCCTTGCAAATGACTCACCTACTGTACGCTCACTTGATGTATAGCCCGGTCGTTGAGCATTTGTTGAGTCAGATAAAAGGCAAAGCACACCTTTTTCACCAAGCTTTGCAATACGGGCAAGGTCGATTACTTCACCGTCAATCGGTGTTGTATCAATTTTAAAGTCACCTGTCTGTAAAATAAGACCTGCCGGTGAATTAATAGCAAGTGCCAAAGCATCGGGAATTGAGTGGTTAACATGAATAGCCTCAACCTCAAAGCAACCTAAATTGACTTTATCTTTAGGCTCAATAACATGAAGTTCCGCTTTATCAAGGATTTTATGCTCCTTAAGTTTCCCCTCAATAAGACCGATTGTAAGTTTTGTACCATATACAGGAATATTTACTCTCTGAAGAAGATATGCAAGACCACCGATATGGTCCTCGTGACCGTGGGTAATGAAAATACCCTTTATTTTATCAACATTCTGTTCAACATAAGTAAAATCAGGAATTACAAGGTCAACGCCAAGCATATCAGGCTCAGGAAATGCAAGACCGCAATCCACAAGAATCATATCATTTTGACATTCATATAAAGTCATATTTTTACCGACTTCATTAAGTCCACCTAAAAATGCAATTCTAATATTTACATCAGGCTTTTTAGGTGTTCTGTTCTTTTGTGGTTTACGCTCATTTTTAGGCTTTGAAGCGTTATTCTTTGTCTGCTTTTTATTAAAAACTGATTTTTTATTCGGCTTATTTGATTTATTCTTATTTACATTCTTTTTCTTAAGTTCATTTTGTTGAGGTGTTTTCTCATTTTTTTGTTTAGCCATATTTCCTCCTTTATATATTTTTCAAAGTATATGTACCTGACCTAAGGACCGAGTCAGAGAAAAATCAGTAAAATGAAAATGCGTATAAAAACCCATACTATCTCAATATAGTTGTCATTATATAATACTATTTTTTATGCTTAATGTCAAGGAAAACAACCTTTATAAAATACGTATTGTTAAACTTAATAATTCGTGTTAAAATTAGTTTGATATAAAAAATTGGTATTTATTCATTGAGGTTATTTATGGAAAAATTAAGTTATGTAGAAATGTTTACAGATGGTGCTTGTTCCGGCAATCCCGGTCCCGGTGGTTGGGGCACAATTTTACGATGTAACGGTGTTGAAAAAGAGCTTTCAGGTGGCGAGGCAGAAACAACAAACAACAGAATGGAGCTTCTTGCTGTTATAAATGGTCTTGAGGCACTTAACAGAAAATGTAAAGTAAAAATTTATTCAGATTCTTCCTATGTTGTAAACGGAATTACAAAGGGTTGGGCTGAAGGTTGGAAAGCAAATAATTGGAGAAAAGCTGATAAAAAACCTGCTTTAAATCCTGATTTATGGGATAGATTATTAAATCTATTGTCACAACATGAATATGAATTTGAATGGGTAAAAGGTCATGCGGGACATCCCGAAAATGAAAGATGCGACAAATTGGCAGTTGCATACTCATTAAAATTCAAATAATTACATTAAATTTAGATTTTTCGGTTGATTATTTTAGCAATTTGTGATATATTTATGTTTATATATTGGATATATATGACTATTTTAAAAAGGCGTGATTGAAAAGTGGAAAACAACAATGCAACCACAACCGTTGTTGAAGAAGCAAATCAGCAGGACGTTTCTACAAGAAGATATCTTCGTCCAAAAGAAATTGCTGCTTATCTTCTTACATCATTCGGTCAGAAAAACTTAAGCCAGTATGTAAATGCTTTCCGTCAATTCTTTGCGATTAGCTTCCTTGGAATGTCAGGTAGTACATACGGTGTTATTATGTTCATCGAATCAATTTATGATGCTGTCGATGACTCAATTTCAGGTCTTATTATCGACCGTACAAGAACTCGTTGGGGTCGTCTTCGTCCTTGGCTTGTTATTCCTACTCCATTCTGGGCAATAGCGATGATAATGCTCTTCACAACACCGGCATTCCTTGTTCACGAATGGCAAAAGGTTATCTGGACTATCGTTGGTATCTTTGTTTATAACCTTGGTATGTCATACTTTGGTGCATGGACAATTATGCTTTATAACATTACACCAAATAACAATGAGCGTGACAACTTAATTGCCACATCAAAGTTCGCTGACCTTTTCGGTGTATTCCTTCCGTCAATTGCTTCAATGTTTGTTGGTTTCTTACCACAGAAAACTGCACACTGGGCAAATCCAATTGGTATGCAGGACATCTATACTGGTTTTGCGGTAATAATCACAGTAATTGCTGCATTTACTGCATTCTTCGGATTCTCTGCTATGCGTGAAAGAGTACCTCTTGCTTCCCGTGAACAGATGAAGGAAGTTGGCGTTATTGAATCATTCAAGAATGTTTTCAAGAACAGACCAATGTTTATTCTCGTTCTTTCAGGCTTCTTTGCAGGCTTTAAATCAGTTGGTGTTGCAAGTGAAAGCTTCTACTGGATGCACAACTCAAAGAACGTTG
>CALCTT010000055.1 GCA_937906895.1 uncultured Clostridia bacterium
CCTCAGTCACCTTACGGTGACAGCTCCCTCGGAGAGGGAGCGGATTGGTTTCTTACAATCCCTACAAATTATAATTTGTTTATGAAAATAAAAAAGGCAGGCGTGTAAGCCTGCCACTACGCATAATTCATCATACAAATAAACTATGCTTCAAATTCAATAAATGCGTACTTAATTGTTTCTCTGTTATATGTATATGTAATATAGAGGTTTTTGCCGTCGGCGATAATTGCAGGGTATGAATACTCTGCAAAAAGGTTGATGCTCTCTTCAAGAGTTGTTACATCCTGCCATGTTTCACCATTATCTTTTGACACAGAGAGAATAAGTCTGTTTCTTACTTTCATACCAACAGGTGTATATACAAGCCATACCCAACCGTTATCAGTTGTGATACAGTCGATACCACTGTTATTGTTCATAAGTCCTGTTGAGTAAGCCTCGCACCAAGTATAACCACCGTCTGTTGAGTCAGTTTTATAAATTCTGCCTGCCTGTGTACGGAACATTGCGTGAATATTACCGTCTTTATCTTCCCAGAGAGTTGGCTGAATCATGCCGACTTCTTTACCTTTGCTATCTTTTGCTACAATGAAATCAGTTTTTGTCCAAGTGTTTCCACCGTCAGTTGAGATATCGAAAAACGCTCTCCATTCACCCTGTTCACTTGATGCAGGTGCAATAATTTTTCCGTCAGATGTGATAAGCACCTTATTTTTTACAGGTCCTCTGCCACCACTTGTATCCCCGGGCACAAGTTCTTTCGGCTCTGTCCATGTTTCGCCATTGTCAAAAGAATCAGTATATTTTGTTACCCAATATGGAATCTCCATACCAACCTTATAATAAAGACGTACATAACTTCCGTAATTCACAAGAACAGGATTCCAATGTGCAACTGTATCATCTGATGCCATCTGTTTTGGTTCGCTCCACTCATTACCGTTATAAATGCTGTACCAGATTCTTACATCTTTATCGCCTTCACAAGGTCCTGCGAAAAATGCTGACATAAGGTTTCCGTTATTCATTTTAACAACAGTTGATGCGTGAGAATCGCTGAAATATTTCTTTGCTTTGAAAATTTTGCCTTGCTCAATTGTGAAGTCAATGTCTGCGTCTTCATTCTGACTGCCTGAAAATACGCTGACAAATCTTTCAACAAAATCGGTTAATGTATTAACTGTGTTGAGTATTCCGCCACAGGCTGATACTTGTGTTGTACCGAAAAGAGAAAGACAAAGGATTATTGCTATTGTTTTCTTGAAGATGTTTTTCATTTTGTTTTTCTCCTATTTATTTATTATAACTATTTTATATTATTTATAAAATGAATGTCAAGGGATTTGTTGGTAGAGATTCTTTGCTTACGCTCAGAATGACTGACACAGTTGGTCTTGTGTTTGCTTTTCGGCGGGGTCAAGACCCCGCCCTACCATAATCTGTTCAGTTATATTTATCACAAAGATATTGTAATGCTAATTTGTAGCCGTCAAGACCTCTGCCGATAATATGCTCTTCACAAGCCATACCTGCGTAAGAAATCTGACGGAAGTCCTCACGCTTTGTTACATCTGAAATGTGTACTTCAACAGCGGGAATACCAACTGATTTTAATGCATCCAATATGGCAACGCTTGTATGAGTATATGCTGCAGGATTAATAACGATTCCGTCAAACTTGCCGTAAGCTTCCTGAATTTTGTCAACGATTGCTCCCTCGTGGTTTGATTGAAAGCACTCAACTTCACAACCGAGTTCATTTGCCCAAGTCTTTATTTTATCCAACAAACTATTATAATTATCATTTCCGTATATGCCCGGCTCACGAATACCCAGCATATTTATATTTGGTCCGTTTATTACAAGAATTTTCATAGTTTTTCAATCTCCTTGATTATGGAGTCTGCTACTTCCTCCACTGTACCGTTTCCGTCAACCTCAATATGAGCAAACTGACGATACAAAGGCATTCGTTTTTCATAAAGTTCTTTTACACCGTGAAGCTGTGACAACGGTCTGTTTTTTGTCGGCAATTTTTCTGCATCACGATTGATGAAAACAATAATTCCATTCTGTTTTAACGGCATATAGTTTTCAGGTCGAGTGACTACGCCACCACCTGTTGCGATAATACAGCTTTTTTCTTTACCTGCAAGATTTACTGCCACATTCTCACAACAACGGAAAAAGTCCTCACCTTGTTTTTCTATAATTTCAGGGATAGGCTTGTTTTCTGCATTTTCAATCATTGTATCGGTATCAATAAGCTCTTTATTGAGTTTTTCAGAAAGCACCTTGCCGATTGTGGATTTTCCACAACCTGCCATACCGATTAAGACGACGTTACACATTTCTTTAAAAAGTGTCATTGTGATTTTTTCAGTTATATCGTCATTGAGCTTTGTGTCAAAAAATATTTCGTGAGCTTTTTTTGCCTGAGCCACAAGCATCGGAAGTCCCGCCACAGCAGGAATACTAAGATTTTGTGCATCCATTACGAGTCTTGTTCTCAATGGATTATACACAACATCAAAAACACCTTTAAGATTAGGAAAATTCTCAAGTTCGACAGGAGAATTCATATTGTCAGGGTACATTCCAACAGGAGTAGTGTTAACAATTATTTCCGTATCAATTTTATTATATATATTATTATAGTTAATTTCGCCATTTCGTGAAACTACATTTACTTCACAAGCACCCATATCACGAAGAACAGCCTGAACAGTTGCAGAAGCACCACCACTACCTAAAACAAGTGCTTTTTTACCCTTGATTTCTATTCCCGATTTTTCGACCATATACTTAAAGCCGAAATAGTCTGTATTATCACCGTAAAGCTTGCCGTCACGGACAGTTAGTGTATTTACCGCACCGATTTTTTTCGCTTCAGGAGAAATAACATCAAGATACTCTATAACTGCTTTTTTATATGGAATTGTCACATTAATGCCCTTGAAATTTCTCTCAAGCAAAAACTTTTCAAGATTTTCGGGTGCGATTTCAAAAAGGTGATAATCGCTATTACCAAGGGACAGATGAATTTGTGGTGAAAAGCTATGAGGTAAATGTTCACCTAAAAGTCCGTACATTTTAAATCACCCTTTATTGTCCGTTCTGATTTACAAAGTTTGAAAGAAAATTGTTCACAGTGCATTTTGCAGTGAGTGGTGCTGTATATAGATACTGCCCCGAACAAAAAAATGTGCTGTGGGCAATTTTACTCAAACTTAAAGAAAAATATCAAGAAGTGTAATTGCAGTAACTGCTTCAACTACAGGGACGGCTCTTTGCACAATGCAAGGGTCGTGTCTGCCCTTAATCTGCAACTTTTCTTCTGTCATTTTTTCAAGGCTTACGCTGTTCTGCTCTTTGAAAATTGACGGTGTTGGTTTAATTGCAGTTCTGAAAACAATTGGCATACCGTTTGTGATTCCACCATTTATTCCGCCTGAGTTGTTTGTTTTTGTCTTGATTTCACCATTCAGGATACAGAAATCGTCATTGTTTTCACTGCCATAAAGGTCAGTAGCAGAAAAACCATTACCAAATTCAATACCTTTTACTGCAGGAATACCGAAAATATTTTTTGCTATTTTATTTTCGACACCGTCAAACATTGGCTCACCAAAACCTGCTTTAACTCCCGTTACTGCACATTCAATAACGCCACCCACAGAGTCACCATTTGCTCTTGCTTTTTCAATTTCCTCAATCATAAGCTTTCCTTTTTCGTCATTGATTACAGGAAAACTTTTTTCTGCTGTATTCCACTTACCTATATTTACGTAGTCAATTTTATCGTCATAAACATCCTTGATTTTCTGAATATGAGCCTGAATTTCAATACCCATATCCTCTAAAAACTGCATACAAACTGCACCTGCGAAACAGAGAGGTGCTGTAAGCCTGCCTGAAAAATGGCCACCACCTGAAACATCATTAAATCCGTTATGCTTTATGTATGCTGAATAGTCAGCGTGTGACGGTCGTGGTGTGTCGATAATATTACTGTAATCCGCTGAATGTTGGTTTTCATTGTGAATAACCATACAGAGAGGTGCACCGCAAGTAACACCGTTAACAAGACCTGACAGAATTTCAGGAGTGTCACTTTCTTTTCTCTGTGTAGATAAAGAATTTTTACTGGGAGCACGTCTGTCCATAAATTCAAGGACTTTTTCCATATCTATTTTCTTTCCGGCAGGAAGTCCGTCAATCACAACACCAATTGCCTTGGAATGAGATTGACCGAAAACTGATATTTTAATTTTATTACCTGTCATTGAGGACATCCGAATTACCTCCCATTTTATTAAAGTCATCAAAGAAATCGGGATATGATTTCTCCACTGCATTACTGTCTGTTATTATTACGTCTTCTTTACAAAGACAACTTAAAATTGATGCTGACATTACAATTCTATGGTCGTTATAGCCGTTGACAACTCCACCGTTAAGAGAATTGCCACCGTGAATAATCATTCCGTCGTCGGTTTCCTCAACACTTCCACCAACAGAATGAAGCATTTCAACAACTGACTTAATTCTGTCACTTTCTTTAATGCGAAGTCGCTGTGCATTAATGATTTTAGTGTCACCCTTACAAGCGGAAGCCACAACTGAAATAATCGGTACTGCATCAGGAATGTCAGAGGCATCAACTGTAACGCCATTAAGTTTATTCTTTTTTACTGTGATTTTATTTCCGATGATTTTAACATCAGCACCCATTGAAGTAAGAACTTCTAATATTTTCTTGTCACCTTGAGGTGAGCTTATATCCAAATCAGTTACCGTTACACCTTTTTCGCAGAGTGCTCCTGCACAAAGGAAAAAGGAAGCATTCGACCAGTCACCTTCTACTGTAATTTCTTCAGGTGAAACAAATTGCTGATTACCTTTTATTATATATGAATTTTGTTGTTCTTCTATTTTAATCCCAAATTTACGAAGTACGGAAACTGTAATATCAAGATATGATTTTGATTCAACAGGTGGAATGAGTTTGATTTTACTGTCACCGTCGAGAAGCGGTAAGGCAAATAAAAGTCCCGTGATAAACTGAGAGCTTATATTCCCCTGAATTTCATATTCACCTGACTGCAACTGTCCTGTTAAATGCAATGGAAATTTATTATCAGTATGGAATGTTACGCCCTTTTTCTCCATTTCTTCTTTTAATGGTGAAATAGGTCTTTGCGGTAATCTTCCGTTGCCTTTAATTGTTGCATCAATATTCAAGGCAGACACCAAAGGTAATAAAAACCTGAGAGTTGAGCCACTTTCGTTACAATCAATTTCTGCTTTTTTGTTAAATGCCTTTGGTATAACTGTAATAAAATCACCATCGACTGAAATGTCTGTACCCATTGATTCAAGAGAAGAAATAGTCGCTGCGATATCCTTTGACATCACATTACAATAAATTCTTGTTCTCTTTTTGGAAAGTGCGGCACAAATAAGTATTCTGTGAGCATCAGATTTTGATGAAATTGCTCTGATTGTACCGCTGATTTCAGACGGTGTGCATTTTGCGTTCATTCAGTTCATACCTTTTTCGATGAAATTCTGTAAATCCTCAACAGGAAGCTTCATAATCTTGCAAAGTCCTAATTCTTCAGGAACGATTACTGACATTGTGTCAAAGCTTCTCTTTTTGTCTGAAAGAGATGCCTTGTAAAGCTCTTCTGCCGAAAAATTACAGGTTGTCGGCAACTTATTCTTTTCAAGAATCGGAAGAAGTACGCTTGAAAAATCATCTTCACTCATACCTATTTCATAAGCACCTTTTGTTGCAATTACCATACCAATTGCAACTGCATTTCCGTGGGAAACTGTAAGACCGCTGCATTTTTCAATTGCGTGACCGATTGTGTGGCCGAAATTAAGAAGCTTTCTTTCACCTTTTTCAAATTCATCACGATTAACAATATCACGCTTGATTTCAACACAACGCTTAATTACATATTCAATATTTTCTCTTATAGAATTATCCTGTAAAAATGTGAGGAAATCCTTATCACAAATCATTCCGTATTTAATGATTTCGGCACAACCCTCGTTAAATGTTTCTTCGGGGAGTGTATTAAGAGTTTCGCAATCGGCAAAAACAGCAATCGGCTGATAAAATGCACCACAGAGATTTTTTCCCGCTTTAAGGTTGATTGCAGTTTTACCGCCGACGGATGAGTCAACCATTGCAAGGACAGTTGTTGGAATCTGCACAAAATCAACACCACGAAGATAAGTTGAAGCAACAAAGCCTGTAAGGTCACCTGTTACTCCACCGCCAAGGGCTATAAACAAGTCAGTTCTTGTTATACTGTTTTCTGCACAGAATTCAAGGATTTTCTCATAATTCTCAAATGATTTTGCTTCCTCGCCGTGAGGGAAAACAAATTCCACTACTGAATATCCGCTATCTGCAAGACTCTTTTTTACTTTTTCACCATAAAGAGAAAAAACTGTGTCATCAGAAATCAGCACAACTCTGCAAGGTCGTTTGATTTCCTTGATTTTTTCACCTATTGTATCAAGATAGCCTGTACCGATGTGTACTGTATATTCTTTTGAGGCTGTTACTTTTACTGTTTCCATTTGTATCACCTGATTTTTAGGGACGCCGAGGTCGTCGTCCCCTACATATTATATTTAAGTAATTCTTTTAATCTGCTGTCGTAAGCCTGTTTTTCAAACTCAAGAGAAACAGGAGCATAATTTTCATCCGCAAGACCTATAAGATAATCTGTAAATTGTGGGTTAAGCGGTAAAATCGGTCCTGTATGATATGTTGCAAAAAGATTATTCTCGTGAACACCCTCCTCTTTACTGTCAGGGTTCATTCCGCAACCTGTTTTCATATTAAGGAACGGATATGGGAGCTTACCGTAAGAATGGCTTAACAGATTTTTAAAACCTACAACCTGCATACCGTCGAATTCACCGACACTACAATCGTTGTAACGAAGCTTTGAAAACTGCTTTGCATAATACGGATAAAAGCCAAGACAATCTGTTTTTTCACCTTTGTCGCTTTCAATATATTGACCGAAAAGCTCAAAGGCATTTCCTGTTGCTAAAATAACGCCACCATTATCTATTCTGTTTTTAATTGCATCTGCATACTTTTTCAACTGCTCGATTTCATTAAGCTGATGCTTTTCCTGACAAGGACCAATAAGAAGAAAATCAACATTTTCATTGACAAATACGGGCTCATCAAAAAGAGATGTTTCTTTTACTTCAACCTCATATCCTGCAAGAGTCAGTTTTTTCTGCAGATATTCACAGTTACCTCTGTCACCGTAAAGGTTATTATATTCGGGATAAAGAACTTCAATTATCATTTTTTTCATAATTATTTATCCCCTTTCTGTGAAAGTGCGTTTTTGATTTTTTCAACAACACCTGTGGCATACAACTCAAAATACACAACTACGCTTCTGCCAACAATACTCTTTTTGCTGACTTCATTTGCCAATTCATCATAATTTTCAAATAGTACAAGCTTTCCTGTATCAATACCCTTGATTTCAAGACAGCTTGCCACATCGTAACAACGACTTCCACCAACATAAACAGTTTTAACATTTTCATTATTGAGTGGTGAAAAGTCAGTATCGTAAATCCACGAAATATCCTCGTGTCCGTGAACCTTATCGTTTGAGTCAGTTATGAGAAGAACAACATCTTTTTCTGCATCTGTACTGTCAAGGTATTTAAGACTCTGTGAACAAGAAATCGGATTCTGGTTTTTTGAAAGCATTGAAACGACTTCAACACCATTATACTTTTTCTCCTGAAAACGACCTGTTTTTGACGACAAGTCCTCAATACTGTTTTCGATAACATCAATATCTATACCCATAAGTCTGCACACAGCACAAGCACCTGTTATATTGAAAACATTGAAGAAATTGCCTTTCTGGAACGGAAGCACAAGGCTCTCGCCTTTATCACCATTAAATACAAATGTACCGTTCTCAAAATCAACATCACTTGCGAAAAATCTGCTTTCAGGCATAGAAAAACCACAGCTTGAGCATTTCGGCACACCGATATGATTGTAATGGAAAAACTCATAATCAAGTTTATGGTTGCATTTCGGACAAGCAATAAGGTCGCAGACTGTGTCAACACAAGTATCTGTGCTTCGTTGAGTTTTGTTTACAGAATAGAAAACTCTGTCACAGACACCCTCACCCAAAAGTCCTGAAATACCGTCATTACCGTTTAAAACAAGAGTCGTTTTCTTATCGAGATAATCGTTGATTTTGTCGAAAATAAATCCGCTATGACCGTTTCGCATAATTGAGTCACGGAAAAGGTTTGTGCAAAGAATGTATCTTGGTGTAAATTCTGTGTAAATATACTGTGATGAACGCTCGTCAACCTCAAGGACAGCAACATCAGCCGTAACTTTACCGCCCAAGGTACATTGTGTTACAAGAGCAGATGCAAGTCCGGGAGCCATATTTGAGCCCTTTGAATTATTTACAACAGTCTTACCGCTATTACGGATGATATGTGTCAATAAGTTTGATGTGCCTGTTTTACCATTTGTGCCTGTAACACAGATAGTGTTCCGAGGCATAATAAAACGAGAAAGTGCATCAGGGCAAATTTTAAGCATAATTATACCCGGAGTGTTTGTTCCTCTTTTAAATATTTTATCAAGCAAAAATGCTGTAATCTTGCCGACAATTATAGCAATAAAAAATCTTAATTTACCCATACTTTTCACAATCCTTTGCTTTGTGGATTTTTGAATTTGTTTCCATTTTATATTATAGAATTTGCAGAAATTAATGTCAATATTAAAAGTGCAAAATACAATCGACAATACAACATTCAATAATTTGAATTTTTTTCGCAAGACAATGTGTCAGAGGCGAAGCTGTATAAAAATACCGCGAGCCGATAGACACGCGGTATTGCGGAAAAGGAATCAAATTATAACATATAAAGTCCTGATTTTTTCATAGCCTTTGTAAGTGTTCTCTGTGCAAATCGACTTGCTTTTTCTGCACCGTTCTTTGCACACTCGTTAAGGTATGCTTTATCGTTAATCAAACGATTGAACTCTGACTTGAACGGACGAAGCTCTTCAACAACTGCTTCTGCAACTGCTGCTTTAAAGTCACCATAGCCTTTGCCATCAAAATCCTTTTCAATCTGTTCATAAGAAAGACCTGTACAGCAAGAATAAATACCCATAAGATTGTTAATTCCGTCTTTGCCGTCAGCATAACGAACCTTTGCTTCGCTATCTGTAACTGCACTCTTGATTTTCTTTACAATCACATTATCATCATCAAGCATTGAGATATAGCTCTTCGGATTTGGGTCAGATTTACTCATTTTAGCAAACGGGTCCTGAAGTGACATGACACGAGCACCAACCTTGCCGATAAACGGTTCAGGCATTGTGAATGTGTTTCCGTAAACTGTATTGAATCTGTCGGCAATATCACGGGCAATTTCAAGATGCTGTTTCTGGTCAGCACCAATGGGCACATAATCAGCCTGATAAAGAAGAATATCGGCAGCCATAAGAATAGGATATGTGAAAAGACCAACATTCACATTTTCAGGATGCTTTTCGCTCTTATCCTTAAACTGTGTCATTCGTGCAGCCTCACCGAACTGTGTGCAACAGTTAAGTAACCATGCAAGCTGAGCATGCTGTGGAACATGGCTCTGAATAAACACAATGCTTTCCTCAGGGTCAAGACCAAGTGCTAAAAGAATAGCATAAAGCTCCATTGTATTCTTGCGAAGCGTTGCGGGTTCAGGACGAACTGTAAGAGAATGCAAGTCAGCAACCGCGTAAAGGCAGTTATAATCGTCCTTCATATTTTTCCAGTTTTTAAGTGCACCGAGGTAGTTACCGAGAGTTGGTGTACCTGTTGGCTGAATGGCACTTAAAACTATTTTTTTCTTTTCTACGGTGTTTTCCATTTGTATCACCTTTGCTTAAAATTTTGTATCTTATATATTAAACTATTTTTTATAAGATTTGTCAATGATAAAATAACGGCGGGGTCAAGACCCCGCCCTACCGTTGCTTAATAATATCTGTAAAGTGCAACTACTTTACCGAGAATGATTACCTCATTTGTGATAATCGGTTCAAAGGCATCATTTTCGGGTTGCAAACGGAAATGACCGTTTTCCTTATAAAATCTCTTGACAGTTGCCTCATCCTCAATCATTGCAACAACGATTTCGCCATTTGTTGCATAAGGTGTTTTTTCACAGATTACAATATCACCGTCAAGAATACCTGCCCAAAGCATACTTTCTCCTCGAACCTTAAGTGCGAAAAGCGACTTATCACGAGAAACACGACCGTTATAAGCAATATAACCCTCAATCTGTTCAACGGCAAGAATCGGCATACCCGCAGTAACAGTACCAAGCAAAGGTACACTTGTTACATTTTCAGCCTGACCAAGGACACGGATTGAACGCTTGAGCATCGGGTCACGCTCGATATATCCTGCCTCCTCAAGGGCATCAAGGTTAGCCTGAACAGAAGATGTTGAACGAAGTCCCACAGCAGAGCCGATTTCACGAACTGATGGCGGAACACCACACTGTGAACGCTCACAAAGGAACTCATAAATTTTTTGTTGAGTATCATTAATAGGGCGCATAAAAACTACTCCTTATTTGAATTTTATAAAAAATGCATACTTTTTTCTATATTCTAACATATATTTTCAAAAAAGTAAACATTTGTTCGTTATTTTCTTAAAAATTTTTTTGTTTACAATTAATTATCTGTTTTTTCAAAGAATGTTCATTGTTTTTTAATATTTATAAGTTATTATACAAATGTACTCAACAAGAGTACAACATACCCCATCCTCAAACAACCCCTCAGGGCAGAGATGCCCGGAAAAACGGACAGAACCGCAACTGTCCGTTTTTTTCTTGTATAAACTTTACATCTTTGTCAAAAATATTGACAGAGGTGTTTTGAATTGAAAAAATCAGTAAAACAGGAAAATGCTAAACGAATGGTTTACTCCGTTGTTGTTCTTATTCTTTGTGCTGTAACACTTTTTGCATTCTGGGAAAAAAGCAATGAAAATGGCGACTTTATCCCTGAAGCAAATACAGAAACAAAAACAGAAGCGGAACAACTACAGGAAATTGAGGTAAATACTCCAATTACAAATGTGCCTGATGAAAGAGAAAAAACCACCATCACAACTACAACGGCACCACTTATTACAGTTGAATTCGCTTTTCCTTTAAAAGGAACTATAAGCAAGGAATTTTCAAAGGACGAGCTTGTGAAAAATACCACCACGGGTGACTGGCGTATTCACAAGGGAATTGATATTAAGGGTGCATCAGGCGACAGAATCAATGCCATTGATGACGGCGTTGTGACAGAGCTCACAAACAATGCACTTTGGGGAACTGTTGTGACAGTTGACCACGGAAACGGATTTATAGCTGTATACCACGGGCTACGAAAGGACAGCACGGTAAAACCCGGTGACGAAGTGAAGAAAAACGGTAAAATAGGACTTTTAGATGAAATTCCAATTGAAAAAAGTGACGGAATACATCTTCATTTAGAATTATACAAAGATGGAGTTTCACTTTCACCATCCGACTACCTTGGAAAATCAGTTGATATATCATAATTTTTATGGTAAAATTTCCTTGGTGATTCTATGGAGCTTTATTTTTTTGATAAAACCGTACAAAATGAAATAAACAAGGAAAACTTACCTGAAGCCGTTCTCTCTCATTGTAAAAAAGAGGAAAGCTTTCTTGCCGCCGATGCACTTATCCGTATGGGTGCTGAAAATCTTCACTACGGTGAAAAGAATAAACCATTTGCTGACAATTGTTATGTGAGTATTTCTCATAGCGGTGATATGATTGCTGTCTGCAAAAGCGAAAAACCTGTTGGAGTTGATATTGAAAAGATTAATTACGACAGGGATGTTAAAAAAATTGCAGAAAGATTTTATCACGGAAAAGAGCTTGAGGCTTTTCGTGAAAATCCTACTGCAGAAAAGTTTTTTGAAATATGGACTATGAAAGAGGCATACAGCAAAATCGGTGGCGAAGGTGTCGGCGAGGTTTTTGAGGGATTTGATTCATTCAGTTTAGAGGGCTACACCTTTGAAACGGAAAACATCAACGGGTATATGCTGACGGTTTGTGAAAAAGAAATATAAAAAATTAAGGGACACGAGCTGTGTCCCTTTTATTATTGATTAGTATTTCAAATCTGTATATTTGATTTTTGTTTCAATTTCGCCACTACCATTCACGTTAGCAACAGCGACTTTTAAGCCCATTGTTGCACTCATCTTATAACTTATTCTAAGAGATTCAGGCTTACCATTTTCATCAACATCTGCTGTAATGGCAACATCATAATAGTTGAAAGTACAGCTATTAACTGTAATTGCAGTTGTAACTTCGGCTATTGATTTTTTAACCTCATCTTCTGTAACAAAATCATTTGACACATGATTGAATGGTGTGTCGCCGCCCTTTGACGGATTGTGACTGTTGTTGAGAAGCAATGTAATCTGACCAAGGCTAATCTGAACATCTTTAATGTCGCTTTCTTTGAGATTCATAGCAATCAAAGCATATTTGCCTGCATCTTTCTGAGTACCGGTTGCATTACCAACACCAAGGAAACCACCAACAACAGAATTAAGGTCAGCGTTTGCATCAACAGCCTTAATAATGCTGTTAAGTGTTGATGTAGAGTTACCAACATCAATATCCTTTGTAAATCTGCATTCTCTTACCCAATTGTATGTACCTTTTGCTGCTTTTGCAGATTCAGCATTGAAAAGTGCTGCATAATCAGCCTTTGTCAATTCACCTGATGGAGTTTCAGGCACTGTTGGAGCATCCTGTAAACCTGCAACGATTTGAAGAATTATTCTTGCATCAACTGCTGAGATACCGTCACCGTTAAGGTCAGCACCTGCAGGATTTTTAAGGTCCTTTTCTTCCTGAAGCCCTGCAACAACCTGTAAAACAAGTCTTGCATCTACTGCTGTAATTTCTCCGTTACCATCTACATCGCCCAACGTTGCTGCTGATGTTGTGAACGGAACTGCCATAACCACAAGAATTACAGCTAACATTACTGAAATGATTTTTGTAAATTTAGTCATTTTAGCACCTGCTTTCATAATTTATAATGAAAATTATACCATAAGATAAATACTGTTTTCAATTGCATAATTACCAAATTTTTCTTGGTCTTTTTGTGTAATTAGACATAAAAACGGGCGATTCGTGAATCGCCCCTACACATTATTTATTTAATATATAATCTACTACTGCATGTGCTGAACATTCAGGCAAGTCAATTTCTACTGATGCTTCAACCATATTTTCAAGGTAATGGGCATCAGAATTGCGAAAATGCTTCATACCCTTTAAAAGCTCGTGTTTTTCCTCATATTGAGGAATATATGCCTTATGGGTAAATCCTGCTGCAGTGAAATTCATTTCAGGATACATAAACCCCAATACGGAAAGTACGGAATATGATGCTCGGTCAAGGTGTGCGGGAAAAACAGCTCCGTCAAATCGTGAAACTTCATTGACAACATCATCAATGCTTATACCAGATGCAGTTGTAAGAAGTATTTCTTCTTTTCCAAGAATTCCGTCTGTATGGTCCATTATGTACTGATTCCCGAAAATGCTTTCGTCATTCATTACAGGAGGCATTGTGGTTTTCACATATTCTGAAAATTCCAATGCTTTTTCGAGTGTCGGGAAAAGGCAAACTGTATGAATTTCCTCTGCTGTGCAAAGCTCCATTCCGGGCACAACTGTAATTCCCGCCTCCTCACCTGCTTTTATTGCAGCAGGACAATTAAGGCAAGAGTTGTGGTCGGTGAGTGCGATAATATCATAACCCATAAGCTTTGCCATATTCACAAGATTGTATGGTGTCATATCGTTATCGCCACAAGGTGACAGACAGGAATGCAGATGGAAATCATACTTTAAATTCATAAGATTTCACCTAATTTATTTGCAAGAGTATAAGAGTCTTCCTCTGATGAGAGGACACATATATCCTGAAGTTCTGCTTTTTCCTTTGCATCCTTGTCAAGAGTTGAGTTTTCACAAAGGACTATACAAGCACAATCTGCAAGAAATGCTACTGCGATTGCATTAATATTTCCCATTACAGTAAACCAACAGTCACCACTTTCGGCTCTGCCCATTACCCAGCTGAGCAAGTCGCCACAGTAACCTCCCTTGATTTCTCGGTCCATATCGCCCTCAACGAGGACGTTAAGATTCAATTTTTCTATTAATTCTTTAATTTTCATTATTTATCCTCTGTTCTGAATGGTTTTGGGATTACAGCACCTTCACGGTTTCTCATATTGAAAATGCAGTCACCTATGTCCGCTTTGCCGATTACAACATCTTCTGCGAAGCAATGGCAGGATGGTGAGCCACACATACCACAATCAAGTCCAGGTAAAGTCTTTTCAAGCTCTTTGATTTCACTCATTTTCTGCATCGCCTCAAAAACATTGTCAGCAAGCTTCCAAGGAGCTGCTTCAAGTGGTTTTTCCCAATACATTTCCTTTGGAATTGATTCGTATTCAAGGTGATTACAGGATACAGGCATATATTTACGAAGTCTTTGGAGTCGTGCTTTTGCAACGAACGGATTTTCGACTGTCAAAGGTCCGCCAACACAACCGCCTGAACAAGCGTTAAGCTCAATAAATTCAAGGTCATTGAGTTTTTCATCCTCTAATTCTTCAAGAACTTTTATAACATTTTCAATACCGTCAGCAGCTAAATATCTGTCCTTTAAAAGTGCTGCCGACTCACCACCTGATGATGCCCAACCAACACCGATAATTCCCGAACCGCTTAATGGTTCAAGTTCTATAATCTTATCCATCTGCTGAACGAGTATAGGATAAATATCTTTAATTGCAAGGACACCGTTTATGTATGATTTACCGTTACAAATCGGCTGTTTGATTGATGAAATCTTTGCAGTACAAGGTGTAATAAAGAATACACCGATTTCCTCGTCAGAAAGTCCTGTTTCTTCCTTTGCTTTTATTCGTGCAAGACGAGCAGCCTCTTCCATAGGTGCATTCAAATCAAGAACATTTTCGATAAGATTAGGAAAACGGACTCTTATAAGACGGACCACAGCAGGACAAGCAGAGGAAATCAAAGGCTTTTTAGTCTTTTTCATTGAGAGAATAAGTCGGGTTGCTTCACTTACAAGCTCCGCACCCTTTGAAACCTCAAAAACATCGTCAAAGCCAAGTCTTTTAAGCCCTGTCAACACATAATCTGTGTCGTCAAGGTTGTTGAACTGACCGTAAAGTGACGGTGCAGGCACTGCTATTCTGTATTTGTAATCAAGAATTTCATTAAGAGAATATTTCTCGGCATATTTTGCGTGGTGCGGACAAATTCTTATACATTCGCCACAGTCAACACACCGCTCCGAGAGAATATATGCTTTTCCGTTACGAACTCTGATAGCATTTGTAGGACAACGCTTAAGACAGCTTACACATCCCTTACATTTTTCTTCATCAAGTCGAACGGAATGGAAATAAGTTTCGTTCATTTTTATCACTCTAATTTGTATATACTTTCAGGTACATAGTAGTACCCACGCCAACGGTTGAATCAATTTTCATTTCGTCGGTATATTTTTTAATATTAGGAAGTCCCATACCTGCACCAAAGCCCAATGAACGGACATTGTCGGGTGCAGTTGAATAGCCCTCTTTCATAGCGAGAGCCACATCGGGGATACCCGGGCCTTGGTCAGTAAGCACCATACTGATGCAATCAGGTGAAATTTCAACGTCAATTTCACCGCCACCGGCGTGGATTACAAGGTTGATTTCCGCCTCATAAAGTGCGATTACAACCTTTCTCACGATTTCCGGATTAAAGCCTAAATCTTTAAGGGTCTTTTTAACCGAACCTGAAGCCTCGCCTGCACGAGTGAAGTCATCACCCGGAACATTAAAATGAAGTTTCAAGTTGCTCATTTCATTGCGCCTCCTCGAAGGCCTTTTTCGTAAAGCATACCGCAAGATGCAAACATTGCCTGTTTTGTTGTCATAAGGACAATATCTCTGTCCTTTGCCAGTTGAATAATGCCCTCATCAGGCTGTTTTCCACGGACAAACACGATACACTGCATATCCATCATTTCTGCAGTTCTTACGACCTGCGGATTTACAAGTCCTGAAAGAAGCACTGCCTGTTCCTTAACATAAGCTAAAACGTCACTCATCATATCACTGCCACAAGCAGTAAAGACATCTCTGTCCATAAATTCTTCGCCACAGATAACTTCTGCATCGAGAATTTCTTTTATTTCATATACTTTCATTTCGTTTTCCTCCCGACATCTGTCAGATAATATTTAATTATACACCAAAACTACATTCATTACAATGTTCCACTTTACCGAATTATATTCCAATTATTTGTGAAAAAGGACAGAAAAATGGTAAATGATTGCGGCGGGGTCAAGACCCCGCCCTACCATAATTATTCAATATTCATCAAATATAAAAAGGCACCATCTTTCGATGATGCCTGATTTATTTAGTTTTGTTACAAATTAAGAAACTGTGTATGTAATCTTGTTTGTAGCTTTACCCTGGCCATTGATTGTAAACAAGAGTTTAAGAGACATCTTTGCTGAGAAACCATAGCTGATTTCAAGTGTCTTGAGGTTATCGCCATCTACAACTGCTGTAAGAGTAACATTTGTGTACTGAACATCTGTGCTCTGAACTTTAATAGCTGTTGTAATACCTGCAATACCGTCAACAACTTCCTGATGTGTGAAGAAGTCATTTGTTGCACGGCTGAAACCATTCTTGCCATCCTTCTGAGGATTTGAGAAGTTACCAAGTTTAACAACATACTTGTTGCCGTTTGCTGTTGCTTCCTTAATGTCAGCTGCTGTAAGACTCATAGCCTTAAGAGCATACTGCTTGTTCATACCTTCAGGAATAACACCGTTCTTAACTTCGCCGTCTCTGTTACCAATTCCGAGGAATCCACCAACAACTGTGTCAAGAGATGCGTTTTCGTCAATACCCTTGATGAATGAGTTAAGTGTATCTGTTGCACTACCAACGTCGATAGCACCGTCTGGTGTGTAAGCACAAACACGAGCAAATTTATATGTCTTCTTTGCTGCAGCTGCTGTCCACTTATTGAACATTTCGTGAGCGTTTGCCTTTGAGAAAGCTGCTGCACCTGCATCATCACCGGCAGGAGCCTGTGTTGCATCGTCACCAGCAGGAGCATCTGTTGTGTCATCTGCAGGAACGTCTGTTGTGTCATCTGCAGGAGTATCTGTTGAAACATCACCTGAAACGTCACCACTTACGTCACCTGATACATCACCGCTTACGTCGCCTGATACATCGCCATTGTTTACTACTACATCTTTGCCTGCTTCTGCAATAGCCTTTTCAGCTGTTGACTTACCGAGTGAAACAACACCGAAAGTAAGTGCGAAAGCAAGAACGATTGCTACGAACTTAATAAAGCCCTGTGAATTCTTTTCTTTTTTCATTGCTTTAACTTCTGCCTGTTCTGGAGTTAAAGGTGCCTTGTTTTTAGCCATAATTGACTTCTCCTTTCAATATGTAGGAATCAAATTAATACTTGATGTTTGTATATTTACCTGTGATTTCAGCTTCACCTGTACCGTTTGCAGGCATAACTGTAAGCTTAATCTTAAGTGATGCACCGAATGTGTATGAGTATTCAAGATTTGTAATCTTACCGTCAACAACTGTTGCTGTAAAGAGAATCTTTGTGTAATCAGCTCTTGATTCTTCTTCAACAACCTTAACTGCGCTACCAACTTCCTTAGCAATACTTTCGTTAACCTGCTTGAATGTAACATAGTCATTTGTTGCGTGTGCAAGAGCACTGTTAGCACCAGGATTTGTACAAGCGTTAATCTGGATTGAATACTGGTTGCCTTTAACTGCGAAATCCTTAACATCAGCTTCTGTAAGTGTCATAGCCTTGAGCATATATTTACCGTCAAAGCCTTCGCCCTTACCGTTTGTGATAACTGCATTGATTGGGTCCTTAATTCCAAGGAAACCACCAACAACTGTATCGAGAGAAGCGTTCTTATCAACACCTGTAATAATACCGTTAAGAGTATCTGTTGCTGAACCAACATCAATAGCCTTTGTCATCTTACCTACTCTTGAAAGTTTGTAAGAACCTTTAGCTGCCTTAGCTGTTTCTGTGTTGAAGAGTTTGATAACATCAGCCTTTGTTGCCTTTGCAGGAGCTTCTGTTGAACCATTGTCGCCTGCAGGAGCATCTGTTGTTTCGTCACCGGCAGGAGCGTCTGTTGTTTCGTCGCCTGCAGGAACGTCTGTTGTTTCGTCACCACCAAGAAGGTTTTCGTCTTCTGTGATAGGTGCATCTGTGCTACCTGAATTGTTGTCTGTGTTTGTTGAGTTGTTTGTAGCAGTACCTGCAACCACTGTTCCACCCATTGAAGGTGCTGTAAATGCGATTGCTACGAGTGACCATGCAATTACGATTGCAAGGAAAACTGCCAATGCTTTTGTAAATGTTCCGAAGAAAAGTTTGCAGTTAGCTGACTTTTTGTCCATCTTTGCCTGCATTTCTTCAGGTGTGTAATTTTTTTTAGCCATAATAGGGCTCCCCTTTCAATATTATACATACTAAATTTACAACAAATTTCATCAAATGTCAATAAGTTTGTTGTTTTTTTATAATCTTTTTATAAATACTGCTTATCGGAAGACCAACCACATTGAAATAATCGCCCTCAATTCCCCGAATAAATTTTGAGGCTATTCCCTGTATTCCGTAAGCACCTGCTTTGTCATAAGGCTCATTTGTGTCGATATACTCATTGATTTCATCATCAGTAAGAGGATAAAACTCAACCTTTGTTTCTTCTGCAAAGGTAAGAGAAATTCCGTTACCTACTGCACAAACTCCTGTAAAAACAGAATGAACTCTGCCCGAAAGACTGCGAAGCATATTATATGCATCTTCCCTGTCCTTTGGTTTACCGAGAATTTTGTCGTCAAGAACAACTACCGTATCCGCACCTAAAACAGTTTCGTCCTCTGCTCGTTCTACTGCAAGTGCTTTTCGTGCAGCAAGGAACACAACTGCATCCTCGGGCTTTGTGCCATCAGGGATTGTTTCGTCAGCCTCGGCAACTCTTACGGTAAAGTCGATACCTGCATTTTTGAGAATCTCACTTCTTCTCGGTGATTTTGACGCTAAAACTAATTTCATATTTTGCCCTCATTTTTCAACTGATTTATTTTAAGAATCATTGTCTGTGTCTTACTGTCAGGCAATTCACCGTTCATTACCATTTCAACTGCTTTTTCAAGTGAAATTTTATACACTTCTAAAAATTCGTCTTCGTCAGGGCTCTGCTCACCAAATACCAAATCCGTTGCAAGGTACATGTGAATAATTTCACCACAGTAACCGGGTGTCGGATAAAGCTTACCAAGGCTCATATACTTATTGGCAACTGCACCTGTTTCTTCTTTTAGCTCTCTTTTTCCTGCCTCGAACGGGTCTTCGCCTTTTTCGAGCTTTCCTGCAGGAAGCTCTGTTACAATTTCCATATAAGGATAACGGAACTGCTTTACGAAATAAAGATTATACTCATCATCGAGAGGTGCAACGCACACTCCACCGTTATGCTCAACGATTTCTCTTTTTGCAGTTGAGCCGTTTGGCAAAAGTGCATCGTCAACACGAAGATTTACGATTTTACCTTGAAATTTATATTCATAACTGATTTGTTTTTCTGTTAAGTCCATAGTTCACGCTCCGTATTTCTTAACTAATTCTTTGTAATGACGACCTTTTTCTTCAAAATTCTTATACTCATTATAGCTTGAAGCAGCAGGTGATAAAATACAGACACCGTCTTTTTTAGTATTCTCAAAGGCAGATTTCACTGCTTCTTCAAGGTTTTCTGCTTTAATGAGAGTCTTTTTTGTGCCATTTTTGAGCATCATATCAATAATTTTATGACCTGTGGTCTTTGTGCCGATAATAACGCTTAAATTACTGTTTTCAAGGTCAACAGCAAAATCAGTATAATCAATTCCTCTGTCTTTACCGCCGATAATGAGTGTATTCGCATTGATTGCATTGACTGCACACATAACAGCGTGAGGTATTGTGGCAATACAATCGTTGTAAAAAGTTATACCATTATATACACCGATATTTTCCATTCTATGCTCAATGCCTTCGTAATCATCAATTGCCCTCTTGGCATCTTCAGCTGTTACACCGAATATTGAAGCAGCAGTAAAGGCATAAAGTACGTCGTGACGGTTATGCTCACCTGCTAAATGGATATTATTGATTGGGAATGGTAATTCAGCGTCTTTTTTAACTGCAATAACATTTGATTTTACTGTATTCAAATCAAGATAAGGTTCTAATCCTTGTGTACCGTTATATATAAATGTATCATTTTCACTCTGATGCTTTACGATATTCAGCTTAGAATTAACATATCCTGTCATACCGCCCTTATAATGTTCAAGGTGTTCCTCATATATATTTGTAAGGATTGATACATCAGGTGAGCTTTTTGTAAATTCAAGCTGATGAGAGGACATTTCGATAACAGCGATTTTATCCTCGGTCATTTCCTCAATATAGTCGAGAACAGGAAGTCCCATATTGCCCATAAGCTCACAGCTGACGCCACCTGCACAAAGCATTTTGTAAGTAAGTGTTGAAGTTGTGGTCTTACCTTTTGAGCCTGTTACACCGATTTTCTTACAAGGTGCAAACTTTAAGAACAAATCTGTCTGACAAGTAACATAAGTACCGTCAAGAACGTCCACATTTACAAATGAAATTCCGGGACTTTTCATTACAACATCAAATTTTCCGATATGCGAAAGATAATCCTCACCACAGAAATACTCAACATTTTCGTCGTCTATTTTCTGTTCTCTGCCGTCGCCAATACCAAGGATTTTTTCAGGCAGATATTTCCTTATATAATTGTATGTACTTTTTCCCTCTCTGCCGAAGCCTAAAATCAGCACACTTTTATCTTTTAAAAATTCGATAATCGGAGGTAACACTATAACATCTCCCATATTTTAATTATGAATTAACTCTTTTTCAGGGTCTTTTTTGAAATTTAATGCACTTGTTGTTGCAAGAAGTAAAACAAGGCTCGGCACATAAGCAATCCATGTAAGTGTAAGTGCAAAATGTGAAAGCTCGGGTGTCATAAACTCAAGTGTAGGGAAGCATCTGATTCCAACACAAGCATCACAAACTGCAAGGAACCACATAGAAAGCATATAAATCAAGTTGCGTTTTGACGGATGCTTATACATATTTTCACAGGAATGGGCAATATTTTCACCGATACAAACTGCATAAGACGGAATAAGTGCGAAAACCACATTAAAAAATGAGCCTATAACTGACAAAATTACTGCAGGGATAATTCTTTTAAGCAATTCTGCCTTTGTGTGTCTTTTGCCGAATGAGGTAAGTCGTACAGTATGGAACAGTTGAATAATAAGATAAGTGCCGATACCAAAAAGTGGCTTGTCGATTATTAGGAAGAATCCGTCGGCAATTAATACAAATCCAAAAATCCATTTGCAAAGGTTGTCACTTTTTTCTTTACCTGCAAAAAGACTTGCAACCGCCATTATGCAAACGGAAGCGTATTTGAGAATATTGGAATACCCCAAAGAAAAAATATCACTCACAATAAACCCAAAATAAAGTATCGCAATTACAATAATAAAACCCCATGTCATTGATTTTTTCATTTTATTCACCTTTTTACCGCAATATTTATACAATTATATCCCTTTCAGAATAAAAAATCAACAGAAAAAGGTCTTTTAGTGCAATTCGTCGGTACAAAAAGAAAATCACAAAAGATTGGATTTGGTTGTATGTTACCCCTCTCAGTCATTTTCTGCGGAAATGACAGCTCCCCCTCAAGGGTGGAGCCCAATATTGCCTTCCCCCACCGTGGGGAAGGTGGCACAAGCATAGTGGGTGACGAAAAGGGGGCGACAAATTATAATTTGCACAAAATTTTGGTGAAAAATATGTTAAAAAACTTATTAAAACATAGTTGCATTGTTTGTTCAATTGTGCTATAATTCTTTTAATGTGTTGGAAAATTCTATTTATTTTTCACATAATAAGGCTGTTTAACAGTCACTAATACCGCATCTTAGGAAAGGGAGGCATACTTCTATGAAAGCATATACCTCAAATAACATCAGAAATATTGCTGTGCTTGGTCACGGCGGAAAAGGAAAAACTACTCTTTGTGAAGCAATGCTTTATTTAGCAGGCGCTACTGACAGACTCGGTAAAGTTGCTGACGGCAACACTGTTCTCGACTTTGACGCAGAAGAAAAGAGAAAAAAGTCATCAGTTTCTTCAGCAATGGCTGCTATTGAATGGGATAACACAAAGTTAAATATTATCGACGCTCCCGGTCTTTTCGACTTTGAAAACGGCAGTGCAGAAGCAGTTCGTGCAG
>CALCTT010000056.1 GCA_937906895.1 uncultured Clostridia bacterium
ACTTGACTCCAGAAGAATTGGAAAAAGAGAAAGAACGCATTAAAAAGAAAATGGAGTATTTGTATAAACTTTAATCTAATTATGATGTTTAAAAAGTATGACGACACAAATATAATCACGTGGGGATAGACAAATTTATCTATTTATTTAACAAAGGAGAATTTATAATGAAAAATAATTTGATAATGGATTGTTATTTTGAATATGAGGGCGAAACAATTGGTGCACGCATCAAAGATGATAATAAAGCAATTCGTATGGTTCGTGGTGTTGAAATGATGAGTGGATTTTTTGATTTTTATGATAAAACGGGGTATTGTGGAACAGAGGCATTTTATGAAAATTTTGACGATATGTCACCTGTTCAGCCTCATATTGCCAAAAATTATTATGTTGAAATGATACAAAGAAAAAGATAAACACCTATCGAATGCAATTTGCATATATTTCGGAGGGGAAGAATTATGGACAAGTTTGTTCCGAAAGAATATATAGAAAAGTTTATTCAAACCAACAAATCTGAAAAAACACAAATGGAAGTTTTCTTCGAGTTTATTTCTGCACAAATTTTTAATAACGAAGAATATACAGTTGAAGACTTCGTTTATTTAAACAAAAATGATTTGTTAGAGAGTTTAAAATACTATATCAAACGTAATAAAGTAACCGCTAAAGGAACAGCTAAGGCTTATTTAGGATATTTAGGAAACTTTTTTAAAAATTTAGCAAGTTATTACCAAGTTGATAGCGATATATTTGTAAATGGAAATTTTTCGCAATCGTTATGGGATGAAGCTGATGAAATTATATCTCTTCTGAATGATAAAGAAGAGACAAACACAAACATTGCAACAAATGAAGAATACGATAATTTAGTGCAAAAAATAAAAGAAGCTGAACAGAAATATTCATTCGAAACAGCAATGTCTGAAATAGATAAATATGTTGAAAACGGTTGTTCGGGAAAACTTGAAAAATTCCGTCTTATTCTTTCTGTTTGTGCAACACAAATGCTTCTTGAATATGGTTTTGCTAATAGAACTATTATTGAGTTAAAAATAAGCAATATTGATTTGGAAAGTGGAATTGTTAAAAGGGGAATATATGAACTTCCTATACCCAATTCAATAAAAAGTAATCTTAAAAAATATATTAAAATTAGAAATTATTTACTTTATAAGTTAGAAATAATGCAGGATAAACTGTTTATAAAATATGATGGCAATGCAATTAACGGCAGCGAAGCTGCAGATAAGTTGTTTGGTGGTGTAATGGGAGAAGATTCATCAAAAGCATCAAAACCTTTTGCAAGAAGATGTATTCAAAGAATGATTGATGCAGGGTTAAATTCTAAATTAATACGTGAATTGACTGGATATAAAAATGATGTATATGAAAAATCATGCGATTATATTAACGAGAACAATGTAAACAACATTCAAAATAAAATTAATGAATTTATAATTCCGACCCAAAGCAGAGGTGTAAGAAAGATAGGTTATGTTGATTGCCCAATGTGTGGTAAGAAATCGATTAAAGCAGTAGCTAATGAATTTGTTTTAATTAGAAAACCGGGAGATGATTTTCTGTATCTTGCTTGCAAAGAGTGTGGCGAAAGAGAAAAAAGGAAGAAGTTTGAATGACTGATAATATAGTAAATATTTTTCTATTGGAAGATGTGTTGGAAATTATAGATTTAAATAGCAAAAACGGTTGTCCATTAAAAGATTTATCTGAATTGCTACCAAAAGATATTTTTGATGTTGACTATTTAAAGCTTGAAGAGTTACGACAAAAAATTGGTAACATTGGAGAACAATATGTTTATGAATGCGAAAAAACACGATTGATAAATGCCGGCAGTAACTACGCTGATTTAGTTGACAGAACACCAGCGAACAATCCTCAAAATGGTTATGATATTTTGTCATATACAGAAAAAGGGACTCCAATATATATTGAAGTGAAAAGCACAATGGGAGATGTTGACACACCGTTTTATATTACACGAAACGAAAAAGAAACGTCAAAGCGGATTAAGGATAATGGTGGAATATATCAAATACATAGAGTTTATAACATAGGTAAAGAAATTTCTGTTTCAATATATGAAGATGATGGTAGCTTTACATATGAAGAAGAATTATGGCGTGTTTCTGCAAACAATCAAAAACAACAAGCCACCGATTGAATGAATCTCAAAAGGAGGAGATAAAGTCTGCAAAAAAACTTAATCTCTCCCTCAGTCTCGCATATGCTCGACAGCTCCCTCGTCAGAGGGAGCCGTTTATTGTGCCTATTAGTTTTCATTTTGCATTATAACGCACTTATTCAATTACTACACAAACATCTTCAATTGCTTTTCTCACTTTATTTCTTGGTGCTTCATCTGCGGAATATCCCGTTGCAATTACAAGGCGAATTTTATCTTCGATTCCGAAATATTCACGGACTTTATCTTCCTCAACCATACCGATAATACAGGTGCCAAGTCCTAAATCAGCAGCCTGTAAACAGTAATGAGCAACTGAAAGACCAATGTCATTTTCAGCCCATTTCTGGCTGTTTCTAACCTTTTCAATAACAAAAGATTTAAGAGTTGCTGTCTGTTCTGTAACAATTGCAAATGCAGGGCAATTCTGCACGAATTTGTTTGCACCGTTTGGCTGAATACAATCTCTTATCTTCTCTGCATTTTCTCCGCCATTAACGATATAATACTTCCAAGGTTGTGAGTTGCAAGCAGATGGTGAAAGTCTTGCTGCATCAACACACTTAATGAGTAAATCTGTGTTTACAGGTTCACCGTTGTAATTTCTGCAACTTTCTCTTTTTAAAATTAATTCATTAAACATAAATATTTCTCCTAACATTAAACTAAACTAATTATATACTATTTTTTATTTCACTTCAATAACAATTTATTATAGACTTTTACATAAATCTTTGTTAAAATATAAACAGGTGATATTTATGAATAATGAATCTCTCAACAAAAACAGATTTTTAATGACGGAACTTTATGAACTCACAATGGCTAACGGCTTGTTTATGAGTGGCAAGAATAATGAAATTGCATATTTCGATGTATTCTTTAGAAAAGTTCCCGATAAAGGTGGCTTTGCAGTTTTTGCAGGGCTTTCAAGAATTATAGATTTTATCAAAAACATTTCATTTACCGAGTCTGATTTGGAATATCTTTCTTCTCTCGGACTTTGTGACGAATTTATTGATTATCTTCGTAATTTCAAATTTGAGTGTGACATCTGGTCAGTACCTGAGGGAACACCGATTTTCCCTAATGAACCTGTAATAAAGGTTCGTGGGCCTATCGTTCAGGCACAGCTTATTGAAACAATTCTTATGGTTTGTATGAATCATCAAAGTCTTGTTGCAACAAAGGCAAACCGCCTTGTCCGTGCAGCAAAGGGTACAAGTGTTGCTGAATTTGGTACTCGCCGTGCAGTTGGTTTTGACTCCGCATTCTATGGCTCAAGGGCTGCTTATATCGGTGGTTGTATCGGCACATCAGGTGTAGTTCAGAGTGAAAAGTTCGGTATTCCTACAATGAATACAATGGTTCACAGCTGGGTGCAGATGTTTGATAGTGAATATGAAGCGTTTTGTGAATATGCAAGACAGTATCCCGATGATTGCTCACTCATTGTTGATACTTATGACACAATTCGTTCAGGTGTACCAAATGCAATTAAAGCATTTAATGATGTTTTAGCACCTATGGGCAAGCGACCTGTAAGCATCCGTATTGACTCGGGAGATATAACATATCTTTCTAAAAAAGCAAGAAAAATGCTTGATGAGGCAGGTTATCCTGATTGTAACATTACTGCATCAAATTCTCTTGATGAATATATTATCAACGATATGATTCTTCAGGGAGCAAAGGTTGACTGCTTTATCGTTGGTGAAAGACTTATAAATTCCGCATCAGCACCACTTTTCAGCGGTGTTTATAAGCTGAGTGCAGTTGAAAAAGACGGTGAGATTATCCCTAAAATCAATCTTTCCGAAAATGTAAGTAAAATCACAACACCACATTCTAAAATGCTTTACAGACTTTTTGACTGTGAAACAGGTAAGGCTATTGCTGATGTGCTTACATTAGATAATGAGGAAATTGACGAAAGTAAACCATACACACTCTTTGACCCCGATTTTACTTGGAAACGCAAAGAGGTTGAAAACTTTGTTGCAAGAAAAATGCTTGTACCAATTTTTGTGAATGGTGAGTGTGTATATAAAGAACCGTCAGTTGATGAAATAAGAGATTATTGTTCAGAACAGATTGATAATCTTTGGGAAGAAGTTAAAAGATTTGAAAACCCTCATACCTATTATGTTGACCTTTCCGAAAATTTATGGAGAGTCAGAAAAGAACTGATAGAAGAATATAAAGGAGTTAAGAAATAATGAATATATGGCACGATATTGACCCTGCAAGAATTACAAGAAAAGACTTTGAAGCCGTAATTGAAATCAGCAAGGGCAGTAAAATGAAATATGAGCTTGATAAGGAGACAGGTCTTTTGAAACTTGACCGTGTTCTTCACACATCAACTCACTATCCTGCAAACTACGGATTTATTCCGAGAACTTATGCAGACGATAACGACCCTTTGGATGTGCTCGTTCTCTGTTCGGAAAAAATTGAGCCAATGGCACTTGTCCGCTGTTATCCGATAGGTGTTATATCAATGGTTGACGGCGGTCATGCTGACGATAAGATTATTGCAATTCCGTTTGGTGACCCCACATATAATGAATATAAAGATATAAGTCAGCTTCCAAAACATATTTTTGACGAAATGAAACATTTTTTCAGGGTATATAAGATGCTTGAAAACAAGGATACTGCAATTGATGAGGCTAAAGGTGTTCTTGCGGCAGTTGATATTATTGAAGATGCTATTATTGGCTATAAAAATTTAATGAAAATCGAATAAACGATTGAGTTTTTAGTTTGAAATTACGCACTACGAATTGAAAATTACGCAATCAGAACGCTCTGTTTTTACGAAAATAGGGCGTTTTTTTATGCTGTTTTGTATTGTGCAAAAGTTACAAATAATTACAGAAAAGTTTGTAGAAAAATGCACAAAAGAATTTTTGCGATTTTATTGATTTTTTTATTATTATAATGTATAATTATTTCATCAAGTGGTGGCAAAATGCACTCAAATTAAATACAAAAGGAATTTTAGACAAAAAATTACTACAAAAGGAATGATTTGAATGATAACATTTGTTGGCTCGAATTATCATAATCTTGACTCAAAAAATCGTTTGTTCGTTCCTGTTCGTTACCGTGATTTGCTTGGCGAAAAGTTCTTTATTATGCCGGGCGCTGACGGTTGCCTTTTTGTTTATCCTAAGGAAAATTTTGATGTTGTAGCCGCTCAGTATATGGCAAAGCACAGGTCGCCTAAGGAACAGACAGATTTCTTCAGCAAGGTGAGTGAAGCTTCTGTTGATAATCAGGGACGTGTTACTCTTGATGCGAAGCACGTTGAATATGCAAGCCTTGTAAAAGAGGTTGCTGTTATTGGTGCAGGTCGCCGAGTTGAAATCTGGGCTATGGATAAATTTAAGATTTCTTATCTTGATAATGATACTGAAATTGACTATTCGGAAGATATTGATTGGTAACAGATATGGAATTTTCACACATTTCAGTTTTGTTTGATGAAACAATAGAATCACTTGATATAAAAAAAGATGGACTCTATGTTGATTGTACTTGTGGCGGAGCGGGGCATTCAAAAGCAATTCTCGAACGCATCCCGGACGGTGTTCTTGTTGCTATTGACCGTGACCCCGACGCCATTAAGGTGATTACTGAACGAATCGGCAATATGCCACAGACGGAAATTGTCAATGATAACTTCAGCAACATAAAAAACATATTAAACGGAAGACGGGCTGACGGAATCCTCGCTGATTTAGGTGTTAGTTCATTTCAGCTTGACACTCCTGAAAGAGGCTTTTCGTTTCATCACGATGCTCCTCTCGATATGAGAATGAGCAAATCGGGAAAAAGTGCTTATGATGTTGTGAATGGTTATAGTGAGCAGGAACTTTCCAATATTATCAGTCGCTATGGTGAAGAAAAGTTTGCAAAAAGTATTGCAAGAAACATTGTTAAAGCAAGAGAAAATAAGAAAATCGAAACGACATTGGAACTTGCTGAGCTTATAAAGGATTCGGTTCCTGCAAAATACAGGCGAGAAGGACATCCTGCAAGAAAAACATTTCAGGCAATAAGAATTGAGGTAAACGACGAGCTGTCAATGCTTGGAAATGCAGTTGAAGATATGTTTTACAGTCTTAAGGTTGGCGGAAGACTTTCAATAATAACATTCCATTCTCTTGAAGACAGAACGGTTAAAGAAAAGTTCCGTCAATTCACCGTAGGATGTACTTGTCCAAAGGATTTTCCTGTTTGTGTATGCGGAAAAACTCCTGAAGGCAAGATAATAAACAAAGGTTTATCTGCGAAACAGTCAGAACTTGATATGAATAACAGAAGCCGAAGTGCAAAACTTCGCACAATAGAAAGATTAAAGTAAAGGAAGATTAAATTGGCACAGCAGAACACAAATGCTTATACATACAACAGAAATGCAAAAGTAGTTGCATATAATAATGGCTCTGCAGCGCCAAGAATGAAGCCTGCACCTCAAAAAAGACCTAATCTTGAGCTCGTTCAGAAAACAAGACAGACTGCAGCTCAGGTTCGTCAGCAGACTGCTGCGGATACAAAGCGTGCGGTAAAAATTATGTTTATTTCAATTGCAATTTTGATGTTTATGGCAGTTGCGATTTACAGCCGTGTTCAGCTTGATGAAATCAACCGTGAAATCAAGAGCGTTGAGAAGAAGATTGAATTGGCAGAAAGTGATTCAATTAAAATTAATAATGAACTTAATTCAATCGTATCAATTAATAATGTGGAAGATTATGCTATGAATGAGCTTGGTATGGTAAAGGTTCAGGAGTATCAGGTTGTTTATGTTGATTTGTCGGCAGAGGATTTTGTTGCAAAGGCAAACGGTAAGGACACGGGATTGTCCTCTGTAATAAACAAAAACTAATCATAATATATTAATATGGAAATAATTGAGAGTTGAGGTAAAATGCCTATAACTCTCGTTGTTTTATTAAAAAGCAGAATTTTTATGAGGGATGTGACATTAAAAATGAATAAAAAGCCTACAAAACAGATGGAATCACGCTCCTTAAAAGCCTTTCTCATTTTTTGTGTTGCATTGGTGATTATAATCGGAAACCTTTTCTGGATTCAGATTATAAAAGGTGAGGAGTATCGCCTTAAAGCTGAAAGAAATCAGCTGAGCGATACTGTTATTGCGGCTAACAGAGGTACAATTTATGACTCTAATATGAAGGTAATCGCACAGAGTGCATCTGCTTGGCTTGTATATATAAATCCATCAAAACTAACCACCGATGAGCAAAAACAATTGCTTGTCGATGGTTTTGTTGACATTTTTGAGCTTGATAAAGAAACTGTTGAGAAAAAAGTTAATCGTGACCAGAGCGGTTACGAAAAAATTATAGGTCAGATTGACAATACAAAAAAAGCAGAGCTTCAGGAATATATTTCTGCACATAAGGACCAAAAGCTTGGAACAATTGTCGGCATTGACCCTGATACAAAGAGATATTATCCGCTTGGTTCATTTGCTTCAACAATTATCGGATTTACAGGTTCTGAGGATATTGGTCGTTCAGGTCTTGAGCTTAAGTACAATAACGAGCTTACAGGTGAGGCGGGACGAAGAATTACAGCAAAAAATGCTTTGTCAGGTGATATGCCTAACGACTACGAAACAACTTATGACGCAAGACAGGGTTACAGTCTTGTTCTTACAATTGATGAGGTAATTCAGTATTTCCTTGAACAGCAGTTGTCACAGGCTTTAAGTGAAACTCAGGCAAAATATGCTTACGGAATAGTAATGGATGTTAAAACAGGTGCAATTCTTGGTATGTCAACAATGCCTGACTACGATTTGAACTCTCCGTATAAAATCCATTCTGATGCAGTTATAAAAGAAATTCAGGAAATGGAAGATGATACAGCAAAGGCACAGGCTGAAACAAATGCTCTTTATGCTCAGTGGAGAAACAGAACGGTTACTGACTCCTATGAACCGGGTTCAGTTTTCAAATTATTTGTTGCTGCAGCAGCCCTTGAAGAAGGCATTATGACAACTGATACAACATATAACTGCACAAGTAGAATTAAGGTTGCAAATTATTATCAGAATTGCTTTAATCAAAAGGCACACGGAACACAGACCGTTGCAGAAGCGTTGCCTAATTCATGTAACACGTTCTTTATTACTATGGGACAAAAATTAGGTGCAGAAACATTCTCAAAATATTTTGAGGCATTCGGTTTTACAGAAACAACGGGAATTGACTTGCCGTCTGAGGCAAAGCCTGTTGCAGGTAAAACTTACTATGAAGCAAAGAATATGGGTATTGCAGAGCTTTCATCTGCATCATTCGGACAGACATTCCAGATTTCACCTATTCAGATGATTACAGCAGTTGCATCATTGGGTAATGGTGGTAAGCTTATGAGGCCTTATGTGGTTTCAAAAATTCTTGACGAAGACGGAAACATAGTTTCAGAAACAGAACCTTATGTAAAAAGACAGGTTATTTCAGAAAAATCTGCTGAAATTATGACACAGCTTATGGAACAGGTTGTTGTATGGGGTACAGCAAAAAATGCTTATGTTGCCGGTTATCATGTAGCAGGAAAAACAGGTACAAGTGAAAAAATCGGTGCTAATGCTGCTGACCAGACGGTTGCTTCTTTCGCAGGCTTTGCTCCTGCAAATAATCCTGAAATTGCAGTGTTTATAGCACTTGACGAACCACAGTATTACTCAACGGGTGGTTCTGGTGCAGCACCTGTTGCAGGAAGAATTTTTGAAAATATTCTTGCGTATCTCAACATTGACCCTGAATACAGTGACGAGGAAATCTCACAGATGACTGTTTCAGCACCAAATCTTATTGGTGAAAGCACAGAAACTGTTAAGTCAAAGGCAACAGGCTTTACGGTTAAGATTATGGGCGAGGGTACAAGTGTTGTGTCACAGACACCTGCTTCAGGACAGACAATGCCAAAGGGCGGAGTTATCGTAGTATATACAGACGAATCAACCGAAAAGCAAAAGGCTGTTGTTCCTGACCTTACAGGACTTACATTAACTGAGGCTAACAGAGTGGCGGCAAATGCAGGCTTTAATATAAAGATTGCAGGTACAACCCAAGGTTCAGGACAGATTTTATCTTACAAACAGAGCGTTGCAAAGGATACAACTGCTGAAACGGGTACTATAATTACTGTTCATTTCCGTTCAAGCGAAACAATTTCAGACTAATTAAATAGATTTTTTATAGAGGTAATACAATGAAACTTTCTTCACTTCTTGAGGGTGTGAAAACACAGGATGTGTATGAGGAAAGGGAAGTTGAAAGAGTAACGGATAAGGATAATGAAAACTTAAAAAATTCTTTATTTGTGTGTATTAACGGTAATCAATGTGACGGTCACTCTCTCGCAAAAAAGGTACTTGAAAAAGGTGCGGTTGCAGTTGTGACGGACAGAGATTTATCATTGCCGCAGCAGATTGTTGTTGAGGATACACGAGAAGCCTTTGCACAGATTTCTTCAAATTTTTACGGTAATCCGTCAAAGAAACTAAAAATAATCGGTGTGACAGGCACTAACGGAAAAACATCTACTTGTTTTTTCATTAAAGAAATACTTAATTCGATGGGTGTTAAGTGCGGAATAATCGGCACAGTAAAAAACAGTTGGGAAACTGATGAAACAGAGTCAGTTCTCACAACTCCCGAACCGATGGAGTTGCATAATTTGTTTTCACAGATGGTAAAATCAGGTTGTGAATACTGTGTTATGGAAGTGTCCTCACAAGCGTTGAGTCAAAAACGAGTTCACGGAATTAACTTTTGTGCATCTGCAATTACAAATATAACACCTGAACATCTTGATTATCACGGATGTATGAAAGATTATATAAATGCAAAACTTGAGCTTTTTAAATCTTCGGATTTTGCTTGTGTCAATATTGACGATGATAATATCTCAAATAATCTTAATAATATAAAATGCAAAACTATTACATATTCCGGAATTTCCGATAAGGCGGATTATACTGCAAAAAATATATTATGTAATGAAAACGGCATAAAATACGAATTTGTCGGTATGGATTGTATAGAAAGAATACAATGTTCACTTCACGGAAAATTTACAGTTTACAACACCTTGTGTGCTGTTTCTCTGCTGTTAAATCTCGGCTTCAGTATTGAAAGCATATCAAAGGCAGTTGCAAATCTTACATCAGTAAAAGGCAGAGGAGAAATTGTTACTGTACCAAAGAATTTTACAGTGATGATTGATTATGCACATACACCTGACGGACTGAAAAACATCTTATCTTCTGTAAAAGATATTACAAAGGGCAGAATAATCCTTGTTTTCGGTTGCGGTGGAGACAGAGATAAGTCAAAACGAGCTGAAATGGGCAGAATTGCAGGAGAATTATCGAACTATGCAGTTGTGACAAGTGATAATCCTCGTACAGAAAATCCATTACTCATTATGAACGATATTCTCTGTGGTATGGAAAAGGCAAAATCAAAAATTGCAGTTATAGAAAATCGCCGTCAGGCGATTGAATTTGCTCTCTCAAAGGCAAGAAAAGGTGATACTGTTATTCTTGCAGGAAAAGGTCACGAAATGTATCAGATTATCGGTAAAGAAAAAATACCGTTTGATGAGCGAGAAATAATTAAGGAATATTTTAAGTAGTTTCAGGAGAAAATAATGAACTTAAAGGTAACAGAAATTGCAAAGGCATTAGGAACAAATATTGATTCTGAAAATATAATAAATCGTGTGTCTATTGACAGTCGTGATGTGGATGCAAATACATTGTTTTTCGCAATTAAAGGTGAACGCTTTGACGGCCACGATTTTGTGAAGGATGTTGCAGAAAATGGTGTTGGTGCAGTCGTATGTCACAAACAGGTTGAATGTTCAGCACCTGTGATTTATGTGGACGACACAAAGGATGCACTTCTTGATTTTGCTTCTTATTACAGACATTCAATAAAAGATTTAAGAGTAATCGGACTTACAGGCAGTGTTGGTAAAACAACAACAAAAGAGATGGTTGCCTGTGTAATGGAGCAAAGCGGTGAAACACTTAAAACAGAAGGCAATTTCAACAATGAAATCGGTGTTCCGAAAACTCTTTTCCGTCTTTCCGATACAACAAAAAATGCCGTTATTGAAATGGGTATGGATGGTTTTGGTCAGATTTCTGTTCTTGCAAAATGCGTGAAACCGGATTGTGCGATTATCACCAATATCGGTGTTTCACATATCGAAAATCTTGGCTCAAGAGAAGGCATTTTACAAGCGAAACTTGAAATGCTCGACGGACTAAAAAAGGGTTCATCACTTTTCCTTAATGGTGATAACGATATGCTTTCAACCGTTAAAAATGATGATTATAACATTGTTTTCTTCGGTATTGAAAATAAAAACTGCCACATTTTGGCAGAGGATATAAAAGAAATCGGTCTTTCAACAGAATTTGTTGCTGCGAAAGGCGATATAAAACAAAAAATCACGATTCCAACCGTTGGTATTCACAATGTTTATGACGCTTTATCTGCTTTTGCAGTAGGTCTTGAATACGGAATTTCACCTGAAAATATTGCAAAAGGGCTTATGAATTATGCTCCGTCAGGTATGCGACAGAAAATTCGTGAAGTGAACGGAATTACAGTAATCGAGGATTGCTATAATGCGAGTCCCGATTCACAAAAAGCGGGTCTTAATTCACTTTGTAAAATTGCAAATGGCAGAAAAATCGCTGTTTTAGGTGATATGCTCGAGCTTGGAACTTACAGCGAAACTGCTCACAGAACAGTAGGTGAGTATGCAGCAGAGTGTAATGTTGATATGCTTTTTACCTTTGGTGAAGAATCAAAATATATGGCAGACAGTGCGAAAAAATCAGGGTTAGAAAAGGTTTTCGCATTTACAGATAAAACAGAACTTACAAATACTCTTTTAAGTGAAATTAAAAATGGTGATACCTTGCTTTTTAAAGCAAGTCGCGGAATGAAACTTGAAGAAGTTTTTGAAAAAATATATGAACAGTGGGATGTTAAATAAGGAGTTGTTCTTATGAATATTTATGCAGCATTAGGTGCAACAGCAGTTTTAAGCTTTTTAATCGCATTTTTATTGGGATTTGTGCTTATTCCTTGGCTCAGAAAATTAAAATTTGGTCAGACTATTCTTGATATTGGTCCTGCATGGCATAAGTCAAAACAGGGAACACCAATAATGGGCGGAATTATGTTCATTGTTAGCACAATTCTTTCAGTTGTTGTTGTGCTTGTAACAGACCATCTTATGGGTGGAAATCTTTTTTCAAGTGAACACGTAATGCCTGATACATTAAAGGTAAAGCTTGTTGCAGGTGTAATTCTTGCAATCGGTCTTGGTCTTGTGGGTTTTGCTGATGACTATATCAAGGTTGTTAAAAAGAGAAATTTAGGTCTTACTGAAATTCAGAAAACTATTCCGCAGATAATTTTGATTGTCGGCTATCTTGTAGCCCTTTATATGAACGGACTCACTTATATGAATATTCCGTTCGTAGGTGCAGTTGACCTTAAATGGTTCTTCTGGATTTTCGGTATCTGTGTAATATATGGTGCAGTTAATGCCGTAAACTTTACAGACGGTGTTGACGGACTCTGTGCAAGTGTAACATCAGTTACAGCAATTGCTTTTTGTATCGCAGCACTTATGACAAAGTTCTTCGGTATCAGTATTTTGGCAGCGGCTCTTGCAGGCGGTTGTTTAGGTTATCTTATCTGGAACTACTATCCGTCAAAGGTTATGATGGGTGACACAGGTTCAATGTTCCTGGGCGGTATGGTTGTAGCTTTGGCTTATGCAATTGACTGTCCTATTATACTTGTGCTTTTCGGTATTATCTATGTAATCGAAGCACTTTCAGACGTGATTCAGATTGGTTATTTCAAAATTACTCACGGTAAGAGAATTTTCAAAATGGCTCCTATTCATCACCACTTTGAAATGTGCGGATGGAAAGAGCGTAAAATCGTAACTGTATTTTCTCTTGTGAATATGATTGGTTGTGCAATAGGACTTGCACTTTATTGGTACGGAATAATAAATAAATAATTTTAATATAAATTTCAACAGGTGGTGAGAAAATGGCAACAAAGAAAATGACAAAAAAGAAAAATTCCATATTCAATGCCTTTTTTGCACAAGGCTCAATGGATATTCCGTTTCTTATAATCTTAATGACTATCGTAACAGTTGGTCTTATAATGCTGTTTTCTGCCAGCTATACTTACAGTTATTATAACCGTAGCAGCAGTACGGAAATTTTCACAAAGCAATTAATTTATGCGGTTATCGGCATTGTAGCAATGTTTGCTATTTCAAAGGTAAGGTATGAATATTTCCGGTTAGCTGCTCTTATTGGAGTTCCTGTATCGTTGATATTGCTTGTAGTGGTTTTGCTTTTGCCTGACAGCGTTCAACCTGGATTTCGTCGCTGGATTGACTTGGGATTTATTACTTTCCAACCGTCGGAAATTGCAAAAATCGGTCTTATATTGATTCTTGCTTTTCTTCTTGAAAGAAACTATAAAGGCGTTACAGGGAAAATTCCAAGTGAAATGACTCTTTGCAAAATGATTGGTAAATGGACAAACGGCAGAGTAATGATTTATAAGTCATTCACAAGTGTAATCTGCTATGGACTGTTAATTCTTGTTTTTGCTGTCCTCGTTTATATGGAAAATCACGTTTCAGGCACAATTCTCATGTTGGCACTTGGTGTAACGGTTCTTTGGTTAGGCGAGGTAAGGGGACGATGGTTTGCAATCGGCTCTGTTGTAGTGATAATTGCAGTTATTGTTCTTATAGCTAATCCGCAAATCCTTGAAGAATATGCAGGTGAACGAATTACAGCTTGGCTTGATAAGGATTATTCACCTATGAAACATCGTTGGCAGACAAATAATTCACTTTATGCTATTGGTTCGGGTGGCTTTTTAGGAACAGGCTTAGGTCAGTCAAAACAAAAACATCTTTACGTTTCCGAACCGCAAAATGACTTTATTTTCTCTATCGTTTGTGAAGAATTAGGCTTTGTCGGGGCTACAGCAATCATTCTTCTTTTTGCATTACTCGTTTACAGAGGAATTAAAATTGGTATGAATGCAAAAGACCGTTTCGGTGCATTACTCTGTATGGGTATTGTTTTCCAGATTGGTATTCAGGTTGCTCTCAATATCGGTGTTGTATCTGATTTGCTTCCGAATACAGGTATTTCGCTTCCGTTCTTCTCGGCAGGCGGTACATCTCTTGTTATCCTGCTGTGTGAAATGGGAATGGTGCTTTCAATTTCACGAAGTGCAAGAAAAAAGGAGTGATTTAGTGTGAGAGTAATGTTTGTTGCAGGTGGCACAGGGGGACATATTAACCCTGCTGTTGCCGTTGCGAATGAAATAAAAAGACTTAATCCATCTTCTGAGATTCTCTTCGTGGGAACAGAAGGAAGAATGGAAACACAAATTGTTCCAAAAGCGGGATTCCCTATTAAAACAGTAAAAATGAACGGCTTATCCCGTAAAATGACTCTTAAGGGATTGGTTGAAAATATAAAAACAGTTGTCCTGACATTAAAAGCAGGTTCAACTGCAAAGGAAATCATTGAAGATTTCAAACCTGATGTTGTAGTTGGATTCGGTGGTTATGTAACAGGTCCTGTTCTTCGTACAGCAGTTAAAATGGGTATAAAAACTGCAATTCACGAGCAAAATGCTTTTCCCGGAGTTGCAAATAAAGCTCTTGCGAAAAAAGTTGATAAGGTTATGCTTACATCTGCAGATGCAGAGAGACACATGAGTTGCAAAAATCCTCCTGTTGTAACAGGCCTTCCCGTAAGACGAGAAATAATAAAGGCTGACCGTGATTTTTCCCGTGCAATGTTAGGACTTAACAATAAAGATATGCTTATTCTTTCAATGGGTGGCTCATTAGGTGCAGATGCTATTAACAATGCTGTTGTCCAGATGCTTGATGTTCTTAAGGATGAAAAGAATATTTGTTTCTTACATTCAACGGGTAAATTCGGCTTCTGGGTTGAAGATAAGCTTAAAGAAAAGAATATTCCCTTCGGCAAAGGCACAAATATAGAAATTCGTCAGTATATCGACAATATGGATATATGTCTTTCAGCTTGTGACCTTGTAATCAGCCGTGCAGGTGCTTCTTCAATTTCAGAAATTCAGGCTTTATCTAAACCGTCAATTCTTATTCCGTCACCTAATGTGGCAGAAAATCATCAGTTTCATAATGCTATGGCACTTGCTAAAAATGGCGGTGCTGTGCTTATTGAAGAAAAAGACCTTGATGGTAATTTCCTTGCACAGAAAATTCTTGAGCTTAAAAATGATAGGTCAAAACTCAATGAAATTTCTCAAAATGCGGGTAAGGATGCAAAACTAAATGCGCTTTCCGAAATCTGCAGAATAATTACTTCTTTATAATAAAATAACAGTTTTCACACAAACAGCATAGTATGTGATATATTGTAAAGGGCGTGTGAAAATTGAATAAAATAATTGTCAATGGTGGCAAAAAACTGAATGGTGAAGTTTCTGTTCAGGGTGCTAAAAACAGCGTTTTGCCAATTCTTGTAGCAACGCTTCTTGTAAACGGCGTTTCTGTTATACATAATTGTCCCTACATTTCCGATGTGGATGCAACAATTAAAATACTTCGTTATCTTGGCTGTAAGGTTACTCGTGAGGAGCATACAGTAATTGTTGATTCATCAACAATGTGTCGTAATGATGTTCCCGATAGTCTTATGAGGGAAATGCGTTCCTCCATAGTTTTCCTTGGCGGAATAATCGGCAGAATGGGAAAAGCAGTTCTGTCAACCCCCGGTGGCTGTGAAATAGGACTACGACCAATTGACTTGCATCTTTCTGCAATGGAACAGTTTGGTGCAAAGGTTACAACGGAAAATGGGTTTATAATCTGTTCTGCAGAAGAAAAAGGTCTTTGCGGTACTCGAATTGTATTATCATTCCCAAGTGTAGGGGCTACAGAAAATATTATTCTTGCATCAACTCTTGCAAAGGGTACAACAATAATTTCAAATGCAGCGCGAGAACCTGAAATCATTGATTTAGCAGATTTTCTGAATGGCTGCGGTGCAAAAATTTACGGAGCAGGTGACAGCACTATTGTTATTGAAGGGGTTTCTCGTCTAAATTCTACAGAACACACAGTAATCCCTGACAGAATCGTGGCAGCAACATATCTTATTGCAACGGCAATGACAGGCGGAAAGGTCACCTTTAAAGATGTGATACCATCTCATTTAGGACCGATAATCCAACCACTCCGTGAGTCAGGTTGTCTTGTTTTTGTAAAAGAAAAGAATGTAACAATTTCTTCGCAGAAACCGTTAAAAAGAATAAAAATGATACGCACAATGCCACATCCGGGTTTTCCGACAGATGTTCAGGCACAAATGATGGCACTGACCACAATTGCCGATGGCACAAGCGTATTCATAGAAAATATATTTGAAAGTCGTTATAAGCATATTGGTGAACTTTTGCGTTTTGGTGCAAAAATTCACGCAGAAGGAAGAATGGCAGTTGTTGAGGGTGTAAAAGCACTGAACGGTGCAAATGTAAAGGCAACAGACCTTCGCGGTGGCTCGGCAATGCTCCTTGCAGGACTTTCGGCAAAAGGAAAAACAGAAATATCTGAAATTTATCATATTGACAGAGGATATGAGGAACCTGAAAAAGTGCTTGAATATTTAGGTGCGGACATAAAAAGGATGAAAGTAAATGAAGAAACAACAACAGAATAATCATAATCAGCTTTCAAATAATGAACGAATTATCAACCGTACCAATCAGCGTAGAAAGAAAATTCGCAGAAAGAAGATAATTATCCGTACACTTATCGGAATAGTTTTTCTTTGTATCGGTATAGTTCTTGCATTAACATTGTTTTTTAACATCAATAAAATTGTAGTTTCGGGTGATAAGGTTTATTCCGATAAAGAAATAATTGATGCTTCGGGAGTAAATGTAGGAGATAATCTGATTTTTCTTTCAAAAGCAGAGTTAAATGAAGAAATTTCATCAGAATTAGCTTATGTCGGTTCTGCAAAGATTAAACGCCGTCTTCCGTCAACTCTTGAAATCGTGATAACAAAAACCGAAGCTTATATGGCAACGGCATCTGACGGTTATTATATTCTTCTTGACAGAAACGGAAAAGTCCTCGAAAAAGACCTTGAAATAGTAGATGAAAATATTATCCTTGCAAATCTGGGAGAGATTAATTCAGTCGAAGTCGGCGAAAAAATCTCTCTTAAAGAAGAAAAGGTTTTTACAAAACTCAATGAAGTTCTTACCGAATGTGAAAATGTAGGTATAACAGAAATAACAAGCATTGATTTGTCGGATATTTATAACATAAAACTTGTTTATCAGGGAAGAATAACACTTGAATTAGGTGAAACTGATAAGGAAAATCTCAGTTCAAAGTTGGCTTTGGGTGAAGCTGCAATTGAAAGACAGAACGAGGAAAATAACCTTTATCGAGGAACTATAAATCTTACAGTTGACGGTAAGGGATATTGGTCAGAAGAAGTGTCAACAACAGAGCCTCAGACAGAGGAGTCCACAACAGAAACACCTGTCGAAGGTGACGAAAACCCAAGCGAAGAATCGACAACAGATGTGGAAGAAACAACAGAAAAACAGGAAGAAACATCTGCTGTTGCACAGTAGGTTCTCAAAACTGATAAAAATTTGTTAAAAAACTGTAAATAATCAAAAAAAATTGAAAAAATATATACAATATATATTGCAATTATTTTTTAATAGTGTTAAAATAACTTATATTAGAGTGGTGTGTTCTGTTTAGTGCTCGCCATTCCGAAATAAGTAATAAATAAAGTGTGAAAATATACATAGGAGGATGTTAAAAATGGCATTCGAAATTGATAATCAGTATCAGGACATCGCAAACATTAAAGTTATCGGCGTTGGTGGTGGCGGCGGAAACGCAGTTGACCGTATGGCAAAGGCTGGTGTTTCAGGTGTTGAGCTTATCGCTATCAACACAGACCAGCAGGCTCTTAATCGTTCACTTGCTAACTCAACTCTTGCAATCGGACAGAAGGTGACTGCAGGTCGTGGCGCAGGTGCAAAGCCTGAAATCGGTCAGAAGTCAGCTGAAGAAAGCCGTGATGCTATCGTTGAAAAGCTCGACGGTGCACAGATGGTATTCGTTACAGCAGGTATGGGTGGCGGAACAGGTACAGGTGCTGCTCCTATTATTGCTGAAATTGCAAAGGACAGAGGTATCCTTACAGTTGGTATCGTTACAAAACCTTTCGCATTTGAAGGTAGTCACAGAATGAAGCAGGCTGAAGCAGGTATTGCTGAACTTGCACAGCATGTTGACTCACTTATCGTTATTCCTAACGAAAGACTTAAGTATGTTTCAGAACAGAAGATTACATTTGCTAACGCTTTCAGCATTGCTGATGATGTTCTTCGTCAGGGTGTAAACTCTGTTACTGACCTTATTACAATGCCTGCATTTATCAACCTTGACTTTGCTGACGTTACATCAGTTATGAAGGATGCTGGCCACGCTCACATGGGTATTGGTCGTGCAAGTGGTAAGGATAAGGCTGAACAGGCTGCTAATGCTGCTATTTCAAGCCCACTTCTTGAAACAACAATCACAGGTGCTAAGGGCGTTATCATCAGCATTACAGCATCTGCTGACATCACTCTTGAAGATGTTGATACAGCAGCAGGTATCGTTCGTGCACAGGCTGACGAAGATGCAAACATCATCTTTGGTGTTGCTTTTGACGAAAAGCTTGACGACGAAATGATTGTTACTGTTATTGCAACAGGTTTTGGTCTTGATGCAAACGGCGTTGCAAAGAAACCTCTTTACAACGGTGCTATGGATGACATCAGTTCAAACAGCGGTAACTTTGGTGCTGACGACGATATGGGCGATATTCTTGACCTTTTCAAGAGCAGAAAATAATCTTTAATTAAAAATTAAGACGGAGTTAGGGGTTTCTATCTCCGTCTTTTTTTATCCGGTGGTATTTATGAAAACAAAATTAAAATCTATTGCTTTAGTAATGGCTTTGGTAACGCTGATTTCTTCATTTACTGTGTTCACAGCAAGTGCTGCAAATGTTTCTTATTCTGCAACATCAGTAGCAGGTAAAAAAGGTGATACCGTAATTATTACCGTGAAGCTTTCCTCTGATGTTGACATCTGGGGAGCAAATGTAATGCTTGGTTACAATTCTTCCGAACTTCAGTTTGTAAGTTGTGATACTGGAGATATTGCCTCAACAGGAAATTTGTATAATACAGGCTCATCTGTGAACTATTCAGGTGTATTTTCGGGGAAAAGCGGTACAATTTTCAGCGTTAAATTTAAGATATTGAAGAGTTCAGGTTCATCCACATTAAAACTTACAAGTACGGAAAATATTGATTATTCAGGAACTTCTTATTCTTGTTCTGTAAAAAACGGAAAAGTAACCGTCCTCGATAAATCCGCGGTAATCGGAGATGCAAATGATGATAAAAAAGTAACCGCAGTTGATGCAAGACTTGTTTTGCAAAAAGTTGCAGGTGTTAACTCCTTGTCTGAATTGCAATCGCTTCTCGTTGATATGAACGGTGACGGAAGTGTTACAGCCGTTGATGCTCGTATGATTTTACAAATTGTTGCGGGATTGAACTAATCAACAGCTTGTGATATAATACCAATAAGGAGTGGTAAATATGAAAAAGTCAAATAAAATCTTTTCAGTTATCCTTGCAATTATAATGGTGCTTTCTGCTATACCTGTTTCAGCAAGTGCACAGGATGTAACCCTTACAATTACATCAGATAAAAGTGATGTCAAAGCAGGGGATACAGTAACTGTTAATGTTGTTTTATCAGAAAATTCAAATCTTAACAGTTTAACAATAGACCTTTCTTATGATAACAGTGTTCTAAAGGTTGATACTGCATCATCACCGATTACATTAGGTAGTAACGGTGCAAATATGTTGAATAAAGATTATTCGGAAAATACTGTGAGAGTTGTTCTTGCCTCTACTGAAAAAATAACAGCAAAAGGCACTGTTTTATCTGTTAGCTTTACTGTTTTATCATCATCTTGTAACACTATTTCAATTGATATTGTTGAATCAATTGACGGAGATTTCAATGAAATTCCTGTTATAACAGCTCCTCTAAAGATTCATTCTTATGGAGACTGGACAACTGAAGCAAATCCAACTTGCGAAAATGCAGGTCAAAAGAGTAAATCTTGTACTTGCGGTGCAAAAGTTACAGAGTCAATTTCTTCACTTGGTCACGATTATGCAACTGAATACACAGTTGATAAGGTTGCAAATTGTACAGAAAAGGGCAGTAAATCACAACATTGTTCTCGTTGCAACAGTAAACAGAATATAACTGAAATTCCTGCAACAGGACATAGTTATAAGGAAGAAATTACAAAAGTACCAACTCATACCGAGAATGGTGAAAAGACATTTACTTGTAGTAACTGTGGAGATACATACAAAGAGGTTATAAATGCAGACGGTACTCATAAGCATATTTCAGCTGTAACAAAAGAACCAACTTGTACAGAGAAAGGTGTTATGACATATACTTGTGCTTGTGGCGATACATATACAGAAGAAATACCAATGGTTGAACATACAGAAACAACACTGACTGCAGTTGCTCCCACTTGTATCCAAACAGGTCTTACAGCAGGAGTAAAGTGTTCAGCTTGTGGCGAAATTCTTACAGCACAAACTGTAATTCCTGCAAAGGGGCATACAGAAGTAACACTTTCTGCGGTAGAACCAACTTGTACTCAGACAGGCTTAACAGAGGGCACAAAATGTTCTGATTGTGGTACTGTAATTGATGCACAAGAAGAAATTCCTGCAACAGGTCATGTGCCTAATAGCAAAGGTAATTGCGACACATGTGGCGAAAAACTTTGTGACCACAATTGTCATAAAGGCGGTATTTCAGGCTTCTTCTGGAAAATAGCTAATTTCTTCAATAAGTTATTCGGCTCAAAGAAATACTGTGAGTGCGGATATGCACATTATTAATATAACAACGATACGGCGGGGTCAATCGACCTCGCTTTTCTTTTTTTAATATACAAATTATAATTTGTCGAACAGAATTAAATTGATATGGTAGGGCGGGGGCTTGCCCCCGCCGAAAACACAAACAATTCGACAACGGCGGGGTCAAGACCCCGCCCTACCGTGATACCAATGGGTATTGGTTTATCCCTACAAACTCCAATTATCGAGGAATTCTCTAATATAATATCCCCAAAAAGCATTGACAACGTCACTCTAATATGTTAGAGTATATATGTACTCTAATGAATTAGAGAAAGGAGAAATCAATATGGATACACCAAAAGTATTTGAAAGTGAATACCGTTTTTGTTTGATTCTGTGGGAGCACGAGCCAATCAAAAGCAGTGAACTTGTGAAGCTCTGTAAAGAGCAGTTAGGTTGGAAGCCCACTACTACATACACCGTTATTAAGCGTTTGTCTGAAAGAGGTGTGCTTAAGAATGAAAACACCATTGTTTCTGCTTTAGTTTCAAAAGATGAAGTCCAGGCATCCGAAATCAATGAAATGGTTGAAAAAACATTTGAAGGCTCTTTGCCTGCATTTATTGCGGCATTCACAAAACATCAGAAAATCTCCGAAAAGGAAATCGATGAAGTTCAGAAGATGATTGACCGATACAGGAAAGGAGAATTGTAATGGCAGATATATTCTTAAAAATAGTCAATATGAGCATTTCTGCTTGTTGGATTGTTTTAGCAATTATTCTTTTAAGAGTTATACTCAAAAAAGCACCTAAATGGATAAATTGTGTTCTTTGGGGAATTGCAGGTTTGCGACTTGTAATGCCATTCTCATTTGAAAGTATTTTCAGCCTTATTCCAAGTGCAGAAACAATCACTAAAGTTCCTGATTCTCCAAGACCGCACATTGATTCCGGTGTTACTGTTATAGACAATCAAGTTAATGATTATCTTCAAGGTAACTATTTTGAAGGTGTTTCAAGACCGATGGGTAATTTTGTGGATATTACTACCATATTAGCAATTGTATGGGTTGTTGGTATTGTTGCTCTCCTGATTTATACTCTTGTAAGTTTCTTAAGATTAAAGAATAAAATCGGAACTGCTGTTTTACTTCGTGATAATATTTATCAAAGTGAAGCTGTTGTTTCACCTTTTGTTCTCGGTATAATCAAACCGACAATCTATTTACCTTTTAATATGAACGAGCAGGATATGGAACTTGTTATTGCTCATGAGCAGGCTCATATTCGCAGAAAAGACCATTTGTGGAAACCGCTTGGCTTCTTGATTCTTACACTTCATTGGTTCAATCCCATGGTTTGGCTTGGCTATGTATTGCTTTGTCGTGACATTGAACTTGCTTGTGATGAAAAGGTTGTAAAAGAATTTAATAACGAACAACGTGCTGATTATTCACAGGCACTGCTCACTTGTAGTGTAAATAGACGAATGATTGCTGCTTGCCCTATTGCTTTTGGAGAAGTAGGAGTTAAAGACAGAGTAAAATCCGTACTCAATTACAAGAAACCTGCATTTTGGATAATTATTGTTGCTGTTATCGCAAACATTACCGTAGCAGTCTGCTTTCTTACAAATCCCGTTAATTCTTCTATTTACAACAGCAGATACGAAACAGGCAAGTGCTTATATAGTTATGTAGTGAGCGCAGACAAGGAAACCAAAAGCAACGAGCTTGTTTTTGATATTACATCTGACGGCAAGGTTTACAAAACTTTCGGTGTCGGCACAACAGATGAGCTTGGTGTTCTTAAAGAATCTGACTACACAGCCGAGGATTTTGAAGCGGCTATAAAAAATCAGGATGCAAAGCTCAATATTGGCAACATTAAAAATGCTTACGAGCTTTCTGATTGTATATTCCTGCAAAAGAGTAACGGCACTGTTTATCTTGTGCAATTCTTTTCCGATGGAAGAATAATGAGTGTGTTCAAGCTCAATAAAATAGATAAAAATGATATTCAAAACGGCCCATACAAACTTTCCGAGGAGATATATTTTAACGGCTCGTACAGTTATGTTCCAAATTTTGAAAACGACAGAATTGAAATAAGAACAAACGGCGGTATGCATATTTACCATTTCACAGGTGAAGTGCTTTCTACAGGAGCTCGTTACGAAGAAGTAAAGCTCAATAAGGAAAATTTTTCTGCCCTATTTGATAATATTGAGATATGGTCTGATAATCAAAATCATAATGACTTGTTAAAAAACAATAAAAAAGCGTGGTTTCATAATACCCCTGATGATATCGGTGGTTATCCTTATATGTTACTATTGCAAAAGGATGGCACATTGTATATGACTTTTGTTGATTTTAAAAATGGAGAACCAACAACAGTTCGCTATATTTATGAACTTGATTATACAAGTAATGTTGAAAACGGATTTAATATATTTGACAACATTTCTAAGGAATACTACGATTTGGGGTATTCATTGCAAGTTGTTGTTGAATCCTATGAAATGACAACACAAACTCCGACTAAGACAGAAAATTTTACTTTTGATGTTCGTAACGGTACAAAGGGAGAGCTTCCTAACGGAACAACATTTGAAATCACGGAATGTGACCTTCAGACAGGTCGTCTCATAATTCAATTAAGCGGTACTGAATTATGCAGCATTTCACAGGTTGAACCTACAATTTTAAAAGAGCTCGCCGTAGAACAGGGAACTGACGGAATAACACTTTTCGATAACGGTAATAAAAAGTTTTTCACTTTTAGGTTTACAGAAATAAATCAAAGTCATAATGAATAAGGTTCTCAATAAAACCGTGAGAGGGGATTAAAGTTAATGGAAAGAAAAACTAAAAACATTATTGTTCTTTTTGCTTCAATTGTCATAATCGGTATAGTTCTATCTGTAATTTCATTAAATAACAGAAATTTTGGTAATATAATTGATAATTATGATATTAAGGTTTTTGTTCCCGACGGTCTTGCCGATAAATATAAAAATCTGATGCTGTTATCATTGGAATCTTGGGAGATTTTTGAATATAAACTTGATAGTGAAGAAATCAAAGCGATTGAAGAAGAATTAGATAACGGATATTGGGCAAAATTGGAAAAGGAAGATAGTGAATACTTTCTTCGTGATTATTTTTATCCACCCGAATTGAATAAGGAATGGCAAAAAGAATTTCAGCTTTCTGATGATGTGCATGTTTCCTCTTATGCAGAATATCAACAACCTTATCATTATACTGAAACATCTGTTTTTGATAATTACATTGTATTTGTGTATGATAAAGAAGCATCTGCATATTACGGAATCTGTGTTTATTTAGGTCGATAAAATAATTTTCACTTCAAAAAAATCCCTATGGAAATCAAATCCATAGGGACATTTTTCATTCATTCACTTCATCCACAATTTCCAATGAAAAATCTTCGAGTGCAAAATCGGACTCCTCAAATTTTTCAATTGCTCTTGGTCTTATCGGTTTCCTTTTCAGCGGGTCATACTTAAATTTTTTGCATGAATAATCAAGGCTTACAACACCTTTTTTATAACAGAGTACAGACTCTTTATCAGGTGCAAACCTACCGTATGTACAGTATGAACAAGAAGGAGTTATATCTTTTTTATTGAACAATTTTTTCATTCTGACCACCAAAAACTTTCTTAATTCATTCTATCATAATTTTTATTTCTGTCAATATCGAAAATCATAACAATACACATAATAATAACGACAAAAAATGCTGAATATGAAAAAGAAAACGAATAAGATGCTATTTTGTCGGAATTTGAAAACACATTGATTTCAACAGGGAAAAAGATAAGTATTATGTATGAGATAATTCCTGATAAAACTCCGTTAAGTATTCTTGTAATAAAGAAATTTATGTACTTTATTTCTATATTTTTCAAATATTCAAGCACCTGACAATGAACACATATTCCGCCAAAACCAATTATTCCGGCAATAACAGGTAAAGGAGAATGTTTAATGAGCAATGAACATCCTTTTGTTACCTCTGAAAATGAAGTTATATAAATATATGCCTTTTCAGGAAGATGAAATTCTTTAATACACATTGTAATTGAGCTGAAAAGAATAACCCACGCACATATTCCGAAAATACCTTGTATAGAATCTGTAACTGAAGCGGAAAGTGAAGCTAATTGCAAAGGCTTTTCATTTTTATGTTTAATTTCTTTTTGATTTTTTTCAGCCACAAAAGAGGATATAATACCTGAAAAAAGTGCTGAAATACAAAGTGAAGAATAAATTATAATCCCTGCTTTTGTGCTTTTAAGCATATTTGTTCCGATTGCAGTAATAACGAATGCAGGACCTGCATTCATACAGAAAAGAGTTAGCCTTTGTGCTTGTTCCTTTGTTATCTGACCTTTTAAATAAAGGTCATTTGTCATTTTTATTCCGATTGGAAACCCGCCAATCATTGACATAAAAATTACAGAAATCGCAGGAGCAGGTTGTCTAAATAAAATATGCACAGGAAATGAAAAGCATTTGTAAACAGGCGACAGAATATTTGATTTTACAATATAAGTTGATAATACCATAAAAGGAAAAAGTGATGGAATTATCGTATAAAAGCAAATGCTGATACCCTCATTCACACCGTTTTTCACTGCATCAGGATACTTGAATATAAGAAAAATACAACAGAGTATTGCAAATAAATAAAAGTATTCTTTTTTAATTCTTATGGTTGCCATACACTCACATCCAACAAAATATGTTATTTAAAATATATTATTTTTTGTTTTTAATAATGAATTATTTTCTATTGATTTCATATAATTTTATGAACAAATTTTTCGAGGTGTTCTATGGCACGAAAAAGGAATAAAAATCAAGCAAAAAAAATAGTTACAGACCTGTTTGCAGATGAGCCGAAAATCGAAATGCTTGGTAATCGTGAAATGATTATTGACGGTTGCAAGGGCGTTGTGGAATATGAGGAAACCATAATAAAACTTAGTCTTGGTGACTTGGTTTTATCTTTGTCAGGTGACAATCTTCTTATAAATTCCTTTGATAATAGTGTTGCGGTAATCAGTGGTCAGATTTGTGAAATTTCTTTTGTTTCTTAGGTGAACTATGATAATAAATGTAATAAGATATATATTAGGGTACATAAATTTCAGGGCATTCGGTGGGTTTTCTGACAGATTTTTAAATCTCTGTACCCGTGACGGAATACCCTTGTGGAACATAAAAAATGTCAAGGGCAATATATCAGCATCTACAACAATAAACGGTTATCTGTCAATTCGTAATGCTGTAAGAAAATCAGGTATGCGAGTAATGGTGATAGAGCGAAAAGGACTTATTTTCTTTCTTAAAAGAAATAAAATAAGAGTAGGTCTTTTAATTGGTACGATTATATTTGCCGGTATCTTTTTTATACTCAGCCAATTTGTATGGAGCGTTTCTCTTGTAGGTAATATAGACCTTCAGGAGGATTATTTACTGTCAGTTTTTGAGGAAAACGGTGTAAAGGTTGGTGCAACTATTTCTTCAATTGATGATAATGATATTGCACAAAAAGTTGTAAGTGAAGTTGAAGAACTGTCTTGGGCGGCAATAAACAGAAAAGGTAATGTTGTTGTTATTGAAGTAAGAGAAAAAACGCCTGCTCCACAAAAATACGACAATACGGTTCCCACAAATCTGATAGCTGACGAAAACGGTCTTATTCTCTCAATTGATGTTCTTTACGGTAACGAAGAAATAAAGCCGGGTTCGGCAGTAACAAAAGGCGATTTGCTCATAAGCGGAGTCATAACTTATGCTGATGGTCGTGAAAAGCTTGTTCATGCAGACGGTTATGTAAAAGCACTTGTAAACAGAAAAGAAGTGTTTAACGGAAATGACTATTCCGTGTATAATCTGATTGCAGAAAAAACAAGAAAAAAACTGTTTTTCTTTGGTATTGAAATTCCTTTAGGTGCAAAAGTCGGAGATGGATTTTATTGTAAACATAAATCCTTTATAGAAAGTGAAAAAATCTTGCTTCCGTTGGGAATAATAACAGAGTACAGTGCAGAATTTTCAGATGATAAAACTACATTGAATGAAGAAACAAAAGATATGTTGGCATTATGGAACAATGCTTTTTATGTAAAAGAGCTTCTTGATTTCAGTATTGTAAAAAACTCATCAATAGGAAAAAAAGAAACTGAATTGGGTAATGAGTTTGTGTTCACTGCAGATTGTGAGCAGGAAATTGGTATTTTACAGGAAATTTATGTAAAAAAAGAGGGTGACAATACATAAAAAATGTGCTAAAATATATTGAATATAAACTAATTTAGACGATTAAGCAGGTGAGTGAAGATGTTTGAACAGGTTATAAGCGTTGACAGAATGGAACAAACCGTTAGTCTGTTCGGTAGCTTTGATGAAAACATCAGACTTATTGAATCTCAATATAACGTCAAGGTAATCAGCCGAGGCTCTGAAATAAAGGTCAGCGGGGATGCTGAAAATGTTTCAAGAGCAGTGAGAGCAATCAACGGACTTTTAATGCTCATAAACCGTGGTGAGGCTTTGTCGGAACAGAATGTAAGATATGTGTTATCCCTCGTAAATGAGGGTAATGAGGACAAGCTGACTGAAATGACAGGTGACTGTGTCTGCATTACTGCGAAAGGTAAACCTATTAAGCCAAAAACATTGGGACAGAAAAGATACCTTGAATGTATTAAGAATAACACAATAACATTGGGTGCAGGCCCTGCGGGTACAGGTAAAACCTACCTTGCAGTTGCAATGGCGGTAAATGCTTTCCGTGCAAAGGAAATCAATCGTATTATTTTGACTCGTCCTGCAGTTGAAGCAGGTGAAAAGCTTGGCTTCCTGCCCGGTGATTTACAACAAAAGGTTGACCCGTATTTAAGACCGCTTTATGATGCACTTTTCGATATGCTCGGTGCAGAAAGCTTTCAGCGTTATCAGGAAAGAGGAAGCATTGAGGTAGCACCGCTTGCGTATATGCGTGGTCGTACTCTTGACGACAGCTTTATTATTCTTGACGAAGCACAGAACACCACAAGAGAACAAATGAAAATGTTCTTAACTCGTCTCGGCTTTAATTCAAAGATAGTTGTAACAGGTGATATTACACAGATTGACCTGCCTGACGGTAAAAAATCAGGTCTTGTTGAAGCAATGAAAATTCTCAAGGGAATTGACGATATTGCAATAAATGTATTTACGGAAAAGGATGTCGTAAGACATCGTCTTGTTCAGGATATTATTAAGGCGTATGAAAAACAGGAAATGAGGAAAAATAAATGAACGAGAAATTGAAAGTAATAATTGATAATAAACAAAATGTTATGAAAATACCGACAGGAGTGAGAATGCTCATTCGTCGTTGCTGTAAGGCTGTGCTTGTTCACGAAGGCTTTACGGATTTAGCCGAAATCAGCGTATCAATCGTTGATGATGAAACGATTCACGAATTAAATCTCAAGCACCGTGGAATGGATAAAAGCACAGATGTACTTTCATTCCCATTAGGTGAAAATGGTGAATATGATATTAACCACGATACAGGTGCACTTCTTTTAGGCGATATTATTATTTCCATTGAACACGCTTATGACCAGGCTGAAAAATACGGACATACATTACAGCGAGAAATCGGCTTTTTGACTGTTCATTCACTTCTTCACCTTCTTGGATATGACCACGAAAACGGTGGACTTGAAGCAGTTCAAATGAGAGAAAAAGAAGAGGCAGTTCTCACAAAAATAGGTCTTAAGAGAAATGGCAGCTATTACTTTGATGAGGAATAAGTTATGAAAAACTTGATTAAGAGTTTTGGCTATGCCTTTGAGGGTATCTTTACAGCAATCGCAAAAGAACGGAATATGCGAATACATATTGTCTGTATGATTTATATGTTCTTTTTCCTTTTTGCATTTGACTTTTTTGAAATAACGAAAACTCAACTTGCAATTCTTCTTATTGCTTGCGGACAAGTTATTGCAGCGGAGCTTATAAATACTGCGATTGAGGCAATTATTGATGCACAGGGTAAGGAGCATACGGAACACGGCAAAATAGCAAAGGATTGTGCAGCAGGTGCAGTTTTAATTTTTACAATATTTGCTGTTCTTTGCGGTATTGCAATTATGTATCAGCCAAAGGCGTTTGAATTGCTTTTTGCATATTTCATTGAAAACCCAATAGCAATTGTTTTATTCGCACTTTCAGTTATAATTTTTACAATATTTATATTTAAAGGATTACCTGTAAAGGATAAGGATAGAAAATGAATACACCAAAAACCGCTTTTATAGCAATTGTAGGAAAAGCCAATGTTGGCAAATCTTCAATTTTAAATAAACTTTTAGGAACAAAAATTGCAATTGTTTCATCAAAACCGCAGACAACACGAACACGAATTATGGGTGTTCTTACAACTGACGATAATATTCAGCTTGTTTTTACTGATACACCCGGCTTTCATAAACCTAAAACAAAGTTAGGCGAGAAAATGGTGAAAGCTGTAAGTGACAGTATCGAGGGTGTTGATGCTTGTCTTTTAGTTGTTGAGCCTGAAGGGGAACTCAATCCTGCAGAACTTGAGCTTATTGAAAAAATCAAAAAAGGCAAGAATCCTGCAATTCTTGCAATCAATAAGATTGATACTGTTAAGGAAAAGCAGAATCTTGTTTCAAGAATTGCAGAAATGACAGAGTATTATGACTTTGATGCCATTGTTCCTGTTTCTGCACAGACAAATTATGGCATTGATGCACTTCTTGATGAGCTTAAAAAATTAGCATTTGAGTCAGAGCATTTCTTCCCTGATGATACTCTTACTGACCAACCGGAAAGAGTTCTTGCAGGTGAAATTATACGTGAAAAAATGCTCAGACTTCTTGATAAAGAAATTCCTCACGGTACAGCAGTAAGCATTGAAAAAATGCGTGAACGCAGTGACGGAATTATGGATGTTGAGGCAACAATTTTCTGTGAACGAGAAAGTCACAAGGGCATTATCATCGGTAAAGGCGGTAATATGCTTAAAAAGATTTCAACTTATGCTCGTCAGGATATGGAAAATTTCTTCGGTTGCAAGATTAACCTTCAATGTTGGGTAAAGGTAAAAGAAGGCTGGCGTAACCGTGAGGGACTTATTCATAATTTCGGATTAGATTAATTTACCAAATCTTTTTATTTTTACCACTTATATTTCATACTTTCCAAGGCAAATTATTAATGGTAGGTGATTAACTTGGACAGTATGGCAATCTGGAGTAAATTTACGGAAAGTGGAAGTGTTGAGGATTATCTGATGTACAAAAAAGCATCAGAAAAGAAAAAGAAACCATTGTTTGACGGAGAACCTGAATATGAGGACGAATACGGATGGTCTGATACTCAAGGAACAAAATATTGGTGAAAAAGACAAGCTCGTTACGGTATTAACACGCCACAACGGGCTTGTACGTGCTTTTGTGCGAGGAGCAAAATCCGTTAAAAACCGTAAAAACAGTTCAACGGGAATGTTCTGTTATTCAAAGCTTTCTCTCTATAAAACAAAGGATACATATATAATTGATGAGGCTGAGCCTATCGAACTTTTTTTTGAATTGAGAAGTGATTTGGAAAAACTTTCATTAGCACAGTATTTTTCAGAATTAGTTATAACTCTTGTTCAGGAAGATGAACCTGCTGAAGAGTATTTAAGACTTATTCTCAATTCGCTTCATTTCCTTGCAAAAGATAAAATGCCGAATGAACAGGTAAAAGCAATTACAGAGCTTCGCATTATGTGTATCGCAGGCTTTATGCCCAACCTTATTGTTTGTGACCGATGTGGTGAATACGAAACAGAAACAATGTATTTTGATGTGGATGACGGTTTGCTGTACTGTGAAAACTGTGTCCCGTCAGATATGATTTTTCAGCTTGATATAGGACTTGTAAAAGCACTTCGTCACATTGCATTTTCCGATTTTGAGAAAATCTATTCTTTTAAAATGGAAGAATACGCACTTCCCGATTTGTCTTACATTACAGAAAAATACTTATTATCAAAACTCCAGCGTAACTTTAAAACACTTGAATTTTATAAGGAAATAGTAAAATGAACAAACACTATATTTCACTTGAACTTGATAAAATACTCAAAATGCTGTCCGATACGGCAAGTAGTGCCGATGCAAAGAAAAGAGCATTGGAAATTGAGCCTTTGACAGACTATTTTGAGGTACTCGAACTGCTTGATAAAACAGAAGCGGCTTATATATTTATTGCCAAATTCGGTGCACCGTCATTTGGTGGACTTCAGAATGTGAATAACGCTTTGAGCAGAGCAAGTGCAGGCGGTTCACTTTCAGCAGGTGAGCTTTTAAAAATTGCAATAACACTTAAAATTATCCGTGGAATTACTATCTGGCACGATAAATGTGCAGGTATGCAGACTTCGCTTGACGATTTATTCAATTCTCTTTATCCTAACAAATATCTTGAAGAGAAAATCACAAATGCAATTATTTCAGAAACGGAAATAAGTGACAACGCTTCACCTGAGCTTAAGGAAATAAGACGAAAAAAGCGCCATTACGAAAATAAAATCCGTGAACAGCTGGACTCTATGATTCATTCAAATCATTATTCAAAAGCACTTCGTGACGGAATTGTAACACAACGAAACGGTCGTTTTGTTGTACCTGTTAAAGCCGAGCACAGAGGTGAGGTTGCAGGTATGGTGCACGATACATCGGGTAGTGGTGCAACAGTATTTATTGAACCTGCTGCAGTAGTTGAGGCAAACAATGAAATCAAGGTCCTTGAAAGTCGTGAGCAGGACGAAATCGAAAGAATTCTCCTTGAACTTTCGGGAATGGCAGGGGAATTTGAAGATACAATCAAAATCAGTTTTGAGTCTGCAGTAATGCTCGATTTGATTTTCGCAAAGGCACACCTTGCCTATAAAATGAAAGCAAGTCGTCCTGTACTTAATAATGACGGTGAAATTTTACTTAAAAAAGCAAGACATCCGCTTATTGACCCTAAAACAGTTGTGCCTGTAAATATTTCACTTGGTACTGACTTCGATTCACTTGTTATAACAGGTGCCAATACAGGCGGTAAAACCGTTTCAATCAAGACAATCGGACTTTTGACACTTATGGCAGAATGTGGACTTATGCTTCCTGTTACTGATAACAGTAAAATTTCGGTTTTCGATAATGTTCTTGCCGATATCGGTGATGAGCAGAGTATTGAACAATCACTCTCCACATTCTCTGCACATATGTCAACAATAGTTGAAATTTTAAAAACTGCCGATGACAGAAGTCTTGTACTTATTGACGAATTGGGTGCAGGTACAGACCCTGTTGAGGGTGCTGCTCTTGCAGTTGCAATTCTCGAAAACTTAAGACAGAAGGGTGCAAAAATTGCATCTACAACTCATTATTCTGAATTAAAGGAATATGCCTTAAAAACTGACAGAGTCGAAAATGGTTGTTGCGAATTTGATGTGGCATCTTTAAAGCCTACCTACAGACTTCTTATTGGTATGCCCGGTCGTTCAAATGCCCTTGCTATTGCAGGAAGACTCGGAATTGATGAGAGTATAACCGATTTTGCAAAGGCATTGATTTCTGAGGAGGATACTCGTTTTGAGGATGCTGTTGATACTCTTGAAACTGCCCGTAAAGCACTGGAGGATGACCGACAGAAGCTTGAGGAAGAAAAAATCGCCATCCTTCGTCAAAAGGAAAATGCTGAAAAGGCTCTTGAAAAAGCGAAAGCACAAAGTGATAAAGAGATTACAAGAGCAAAACAAGAGGCTGAAAGAATTGTAGAAAATGCACGCAGAGCAGGTAATTCACTTCTTCTTGAAATCGAACAGCTTAAAAAAGAACAAGCAAAGACAAAAAATCTTCAGGAAATTGCAAGAAAAGCAAAAGCCGCTATGGGCAGACAGCTTGACAAAATGGATGAAATTCAACAGGGGCTTGAGGATGAAGACGGAAATTACACTTTACCAAGACCTTTAAAGGCAGGGGATAGAGTATTCGTCAAAACTCTTGGTGGTGAGGCAGAGGTTATTTCTGTTGATGTAAAGAAAAATACAGTTCAGGTTCAGTCAGGTATGATTAAAATGAAAGCTGATATATCTGATATCCGTTTGCTTGGCGGTCAGAAACCACATAAAAAACAGACAGGCGGAATGAGAACTGTTCATACAGGCTCATCAAAGGCTACCGCATCATCAAATTCATCAATAGATTTAAGGGGCAAAACCGTTGAGGAGTCAATGCTTGACCTTGATACATTCATTGACAATGTTCTTCGCACAGGACTTAATGAAATCACAATTATTCACGGTAAGGGCACTGGCGCTTTGCGAAAAGGCATTCACGTTTATCTTCGTAAGCATCCTAATATCCGTACATTCCGTGTGGGTACTTTTGGTGAAGGTGAAGAAGGCGTTACTATCGCAGAACTTAAATAGATGTTGTAAAAATCAAAAAAATGTGATAGTATAAATAAAAAGCATTTAAGGAGAAATATTTTATGAATAAAAAGATTATTCTTTTAGTTGCATTGTTACTTATAGTCGTAGTTGTTTTTGTTGCTTGTAAAGGAAACAATGATGTTGAAGAACCAACAGAATCAACAACAGAGTCAACAACAGAATCTACAACAGAATCAACAACTAGTGAATTGATTATCGGTGACATTTCAGATGAAGATTTTAACACACTTATTCCGGGCACATTTGATGATAGCGATATGTCGGGAGAAGGAGTTATTCATATTGGCGGCGACTCAAATGAATCTTCAGGAGAAGATAGTATCAGCTGGAGTGAAGTTGTTGGAAATTAACTCTTGACAAACATAATTTTATTTAGTATAATGTCGTTCTGTAAAGTTTAATTGCTTTACAGAACGATTTTTTATTGAAAGGTTGGTGTAAAAGTGGCAAACAGTATTGAAATCACAATGCTTCTTGATTTGTACGGTGAAGCATTAACTGTAAAACAGCGTGATTATCTTAACTTTTACTACAATGATGACCTTTCTCTTTCTGAAATCGCTGAAAACGAGGGAATTACACGACAGGGTGTCCGTGACGCTATCAAAAGAGCTGAAGCACTTCTCTTTGATATGGAATCAAGGCTTAAGTTCTCACAGAAGCTTGAAAAGTTCCAGTCTGGACTTGATGAAATTATAAAGTATGCCGAAGAAATTAATGAGCATAATTTGTCCTGTGGTCTTTCCCGTGAAATTAATGACAAAACAGTTAAGATAAAGTCAATTGCACTTTCCTTAGTGGAATAGGAGGAATTATGGCATTTGAAGGTTTATCCGACAGACTTGAAGCCGCTTTTCAGAGATTGAAAAGTAAAGGAAGTCTTAATGAAAAAGACGTCAGAGAAGCAATGCGAGAGGTTCGTCTTGCACTTCTGGAAGCTGACGTAAACTATAAGGTTGCTAAGGACTTTACTGCAAAGGTAACTGAGCGTGCAATCGGTGCTCAGGTTATGGAAAGTCTTACACCTGCACAGATGGTTATCAAAATCGTCAATGAAGAACTCACAGAACTTATGGGTGGTACTCAGACAAGACTTGCGTATGCAAGCCATCCGCCAACAGTTATTATGATGTGTGGTCTTCAGGGTTCAGGTAAAACAACTCACTGTGCAAAGATTGCAAGAAAACTTAAAAATGAAAATCACAGACCGTTGCTTGTTGCTTGTGACATTTACCGTCCTGCTGCTATTAAGCAGTTGCAGGTTGTGGGTGAGCAGGTTGGTGTTCCTGTTTTTGAAATGGGACAGACAAATCCTGTTACAATCGCAAAGGAAGCGATTAAGCTTGCAAAGGATAAGGGCTATGATTACGTCTTTATTGATACAGCCGGTCGTTTGCATATTGATACAGAGCTTATGAATGAGCTTAAGAATATCAAGAGCGAGGTTCATCCTCACGAAATTCTTCTTGTTATTGACGCTATGCTCGGTCAGGATGCTGTGACGGTTGCAAGTACATTCAACGACGAACTTGGTATTGACGGTCTTGTTCTTACAAAGATGGACGGTGATACCCGTGGTGGTGCTGCACTTTCAGCAAGAGCTGTTACAGGTAAACCAATCAAGTTTGTAGGTATGGGTGAAAAGTTAGACGAGCTTGACTATTTCTACCCTGACAGAATGGCAAACAGAATTCTCGGTATGGGTGATGTGCTTTCTCTTATTGAAAAGGCTGAAATTGCTCTTGACGAGAAAAAGGCAGCAAAGCTTGAAGCTAATTTGCGTAAAAACAAGTTTGACCTTGAAGATTTGCTTGACCAGTTTGAACAGATTAACAGAATGGGCAGTATGAAAGATATTCTTTCAATGCTTCCGGGTATCAATAAAAAGATTAAGGATGTTGATGTTGACGAGCGTCAGCTTGACAGAATGAAAGCAATTATTCTTTCAATGACACCAAAAGAAAGACGAAATCCGGATATTATTAATCCATCTCGTAAACGCAGAATTGCTCTCGGTTGCGGTATGAATGTTGAGGATGTCAACAGACTTCTTAATCAGCATCGTCAGATGCAGAAAATGGTTAAACAAATGAATTCGGGTAAAATGCGTCGTCAGCTGAAACGTATGGGCGGATTTGGCGGAATGAACGGCGGTATGGGCGGATTCCCAATGTAATGTATATAACACAAATGTGTTTATAAAATAAATTTTTATATATTTGGAGGAAACAAAAATGGCAGTAAAAATCAGACTTCGCAGAATGGGTGCTAAGAGAGCTCCTTTCTACAGAGTAGTAGTTGCAGATTCTCGTTACCCAAGAGACGGCAGATTCATCGAGGAAATTGGTACTTATAACCCAATGACAAATCCTGCTGAAATCAAGATTGACAACGAAAAGGCAGCTCAGTGGATTAAGAATGGTGCACAGCCAACTGACACAGTTAAGGTTATTCTTAAGAAGAGCGGCGCTATTAAATAAGAAAGGTTTTTGAAAATGCAGGAACTTCTTATTACAATAGTTAAGGGACTTGTTGAAAATCCTGACGCTGTTACTGTTACTGTTGACGAAGTTGACGACCGTGGTGTCGTTGTATATCATCTTCACGTTGCTGAGGATGATATGGGCAGAGTTATCGGTAAACAGGGCAGAATTGCAAAGGCAATCAGAACAGTTGTTAAAGCCGGTGCAACTCGTACAGGAGAAAAAGTTCAGGTCGATATTGACTAATTAAATTACAATGGGCAGACTAAGTCTGCCCTTTTGTAACTTTTGCCTCCCTTGTCAAAGGACGCGAGCATCCAGTGGATGCTAAATTAGCGCTGTCTGAGCCGGTAGGCGAGTAATGAGGGGGACCACCGAAGGTGGTGGAGGGATTCTAAACAATGATTAAAGACTATTTAGAATTAGGTCAGATTGTATCAACTCACGGAATTAAGGGTGAAATGCGTTTTAATCCTTGGTGTGATACACCTGATTTTGTAAAGAAATTCAAAACACTTTATTTTGATAATAAGGGTGAAAACAGCATAAAAGTAATTTCAGCACGACCACACGGAAATGTTGTTATTTTAATGCTTGATGGTATTGACGACATAGACAAAGCAAAAGCATTAAAAAATAAAGTGCTTTATATGAAGCGAAGTGATGCCAAGCTTTCAAAGGGTACTTGGTTTATTCAGGAGCTTTTTGATTGTAAGGTTATTGACGATAACACAGGTAAAGAGCTTGGAATTATTACCGATGTCAGCGAAACAGGTGCTAACGATGTGTGGCACATTAAAACTTCTTACGGAGAAGTTCTTATTCCTGCAATAAAACAGGTTGTTGTGTCTGTTGATGTTGAAGAAGGAATAGTAAAAATCAATCCTATAAAAGGACTTTTTGAAGATGAAAATTAACATAATGACACTTTTTCCCGATATGTGCGAAAGTGTGCTTTCCGAAAGTATTATCGGCAGAGCAAGGGAAAAGGGATATGTGGAAATAAATTGCATAAATATAAGAGATTATACTCTTGATAAACACCGCCGTGTGGATGATGCTCCTTATGGTGGTGGTATGGGTATGCTTATGCAGACTCAGCCGATTGCCGATTGCTATAAGGCAATTTGCGAAAAAAGTGAAAATAAAAATCACCTTATTTATATGTCACCTTGTGGAGAGGTTCTTACTCAAAAAAAGGTTAAAGAACTTGCAACTATGGATGAAATAACAATTCTCTGCGGACACTATGAGGGTATTGACCAACGAGTTATTGACACTCTTGTTGACGAACAGATTTCGATTGGTGATTATGTTCTTACAGGTGGCGAGTTACCTGCACTTGTTCTTGCAGATTCAATCTCAAGAATGTTAGAAGGCGTTTTGCCAAACGACGAGGCAAAGGAGCTTGAAAGTCACTATAACGGACTTTTGGAGTATCCTCAATACACAAGACCTTATGAATGGAACGGTCTTAAAGTTCCTGATGTCCTGATTTCAGGTCATCACGGAAATGTTGATAAATGGCGTCGTGAACAGTCACTTATTATGACGGCAAAATACAGACCCGATATGCTCGAAAAAGCAGACATAACAGAGAAAGAAAAAGTTTTTTTGGAAAATTGGAAAAAGACTGTTGAATAAACAAAATTAGTGTTGTAAAATATAATCAAAGAATATATTAAGGAAGAATTATAGGTGAATGTAAAAGTTATTAAGAAATCAGAGATTATTAAATATGTTGCTCTTATTCTTGCTTTTGTGCTTTTGATTACTTCTGTTGCTTTTGGTGTGAAGAACAATAAAGCAAACGAAATGAATGAACAGTTAAGCAGTCAGTTGGCGGAAAACGAATCACTTCTTCAGGAGAAAGAGTCAGAAAATAAAGCACTACAAGAAGAAAATAATAATCTTGATAAGCTATATAAGGATGCTCTTGATGTCAATACTTATCAGGAAAGTATGGTTGACGACCTTAATAAGCAGCTTGATGAGATAAAAAAAGAGCTTTCTGCAAAAAAGGATAAGGAAAAAAACACTACAACTGAAAAGGATGAAAGTGATACTGTTTTACCTAAACCAATACCGGCAAAGGGTAAAACAGTTTATCTTACTTTTGATGACGGTCCTTGTTCTCTGACACCGCAAATTCTTGACATTTTGGATACATATAATGTTAAGGCGACATTTTTTGTTGTAAACGGAAAATATAATAGTGTTATGAAAGACATTGTTGATAGGGGACACAAAATAGGACTTCATTGTTACAGGCATAACTATAAGGCAATCTATTCATCAGATGAAGCATATTTTAATGATTTGCAGAAAATATCCGATGTTGTGGAAAAGGAAACAGGTGTTAAAGCAGATATTATCCGTTTTCCCGGTGGCGGAAGTAACACAATCAGTAAAAAGTACGCGGATGGAATAATGACCCGTCTTACAAAATCGGTTGTTGAAAAAGGCTATGCATATTTTGATTGGAATTGCTATAATGGTGATGCCGACGGCGTAACAAGTGTGAATAAGCAAGTTGAAAATTGTAGTAAATTTCCTAAAAACGCAAAGAATATTGTTGTTTTAATGCATGATAATAAGGAAGCCACATTAAAATCCTTGCCTATGATTATCGAGTTTTATAAGAGCTGCGGAATGACTTTCGGAGTGCTTGATAAGGATATGGAATATACAAATCACCCTGTTTATAACTAAAAAATATTGATGTTATACAAAAAATGTCAAAGATTATGGCAAAAATGCACAAAGTTAAAACTTGCAAAAATGATGTTTTTGTTTTTATAACTGAATTATTGTTTTTACGACAAAACTGCCGTTTTTTTCGTTGACGAAGAAAAGTTTTGTGGTATAATATATTAGTAACAAAGGTGTATAAATCTGTTATTTTATATTTTTCATTTGGGAGAATGAGTTATGTATACTAAAGATGTAGAAGTTAAAAATCAAGTTGGTTTACACGCACGTCCTGCAACTTTCTTTATTCAGAAGGCTAATGAATTTAAGTCATCAATCTGGGTCGAAAAGGAAGACAGAAGAGTAAATGCAAAGAGTCTTCTTGGTGTTCTTTCACTTGGCATTATGGGTGGAACAACAATCCGTATTCTTGCAGGCGGTCCTGATGAAGAACAGGCTGTTGAAGAGCTTGTGAAACTCGTTGAATCAGGTTTTGCTGAATAATCAAACAGAATTTAGCACATCACAATCCGTGGTGTGCTTTATTTTTTTATCTTTATATGTTATAATAATGTCTTGTAGGGGACGGCGTCCTCGACGTCCCATAAAAAATGGCATAATTAAAAGGAAAATGTTGTATGGAAATAGTAAATAACAATATTGACCATGGTAAAGCTTTTGACTGGGGAAAAGTGTCAAAAGACTATGGAAAATATCGTGATATTTACCCAGAAGAATTTTACAAAAAAATAGTGGATTTAGGTCTTTGCACAAACGGTCAAAAGATTCTTGACTTGGGAACCGGTACAGGTGTTATTCCTCGCAATATGTATAAATATGGTGCTAGGTTTATTGGTGCAGATATTTCTGAAAATCAGATTGCTGAAGCTATTGAATTATCAAAAGGAATGGACATACAGTATATAGTTTCTTCTGCAGAAAAAATTGATTTTCCAAATGGAACTTTTGATGTAGTAACTGCTTGTCAATGTTTTATGTATTTTGATAAAAATATAATTCTTCCTAAAATACATAATATTCTTAAAGACAACGGTCATTTTTTAATTTTATTCATGGCTTGGTTACCACATGAGAGTGAAATAGCGTCAGAAAGCGAAGAACTTGTTTTGAAATATAATCCATCTTGGACTGGTGGCGGCATGACACGATATGAGCTAAAAAAGCCAAAATGGGCAGAAACTTTGTTTGAAGTTGAAAATGCAATAACTTATGGAGTTAATGTGCCATTTACTCGTGAAACTTGGCATGGAAGAATTGTAGCTTGTCGTGGTATTGGTGCTTCATCACTTTCAAATGAAGAAAAAGAAAGTTTTTCAAAAGAGCATATTGAATACTTGAAAACTGTCCCAGAAACTTTTGAAATACCTCATTATGTGTCTATACTTGATTTAAAAAAGAAATAATTTTTTGGGCTGCCGTGGTTGTCAGCCCCTACAAATTAACCTATAGAATTGATTGAACGGTGGTGAAATTTTGTGAACGAAAAACTTGGTGCATTACGCGAAAAATCAATGAAATTACCTTTGACACCCGGCGTTTATATAATGAAAAACAAGCAAGGAAAAACCATTTATATCGGCAAAGCAAAAAAGCTTAAAAACCGTGTCAGTCAGTATTTCGGTTCACAGAATAAGCACTCTATAAAAGTCCGCAAAATGGTAGAAAATGTTGACGATTTTGACTACATTCTCACAGATTCCGAATTTGAGGCATTAGTTCTTGAGGCAAGTCTTATTAAGCAGAATCAACCTAAATATAATATTCTTTTAAAAGATGATAAGGGATATAGCTATATAAAGGTTACAAATGAGCCTTACAGAAAAATATCAGCAGTTCTTCAAAAGGATGATGACACAGCAGATTATATAGGACCATTCACAAGCTCATATTCGGTTAAACAATCCGTTGACGAGGCAAATAAAATTTTCAGACTTCCACAGTGTAACAAATCATTTCCAAGAGATTTTAAGAAAGGCAGACCTTGTCTTAATTTCCATATAAACCGTTGTATGGGCGTGTGTACAGGAAAAATCTCAAAGGCAGAATATGATGAGGCAGTTGAGAGCGCATTGGATTTTCTTAAAGGTGACATTTCTAAAATTGTAAAAGAATTGAAAATAAAGATGAACACCTGTGCAGAAAATCTAGATTTTGAAAATGCAGGAAAATATCGTGACAGAATCCGTGCTATCGAAAATATGCAGGTTAAACAAAAGGTTGTTACAGAAAATGCTGATTCCAAAGATGTTTTTGCTCTTGCTGTAAATGAACAGGATATCTGCATAACCGTTCTTCGATACGATAAAGGACGACTTTGCGACAGCGAATATTTCTTCTTCGATTCCGAAAAAATGGTGGAAAACATAAGATGTAATTTTCTTATTCAATATTACGGTATGAATCGTGCAGTGCCACAAAAGGTATTTGTTGACGAAGAATTTGAGGATATGGATTTGCTGGGGGAACACCTGACAAACGTGCGAGGAAAGAAATGTACGATTTCAGTTCCGCAAAGAGGCGAGGGCTTAAAACTTGTGAATATGTGTCGTGAAAACGCTTACGAAAAACTTGCACAGAAAAAGGGTAAGCAATCCTCGGAAATCAAATCATTAGAAGAACTTAAAACTCTTTTAGGACTCGACAAAACACCTGAATACATTGAGTCTTATGACATTTCTCATACAGGTGGCGAGGACAATGTTGCAGGTATGATTGTTTTCAAAAACGGCAGACCGTTAAAGCGAGCATATCGTACATTCAATATCAAGTCATTTACAGGACAGGACGACTATGGTTCAATGCGTGAGGTTTTGTCACGAAGATTTGATGAGTATTTTAAATATAAAGATCAGAATCTCGATGAGGGATTTGGAAAATTACCTGATTTAATTCTCCTTGACGGTGGTAAGGGTCAGGTAAATGCAGTAAGGGAAGTCCTTATTGAAAAGAATCTTGACATTCCTTTATTTGGTATGGTTAAGGATTCAAAGCATAAAACGAGAGCCATAACAGGTGACGGTGGAGAAATTGCTATAAATTCCACAAGAAGTGTGTTTACTCTTGTGTCAGAAATTCAAGAAGAAGTTCACCGTTTTTCAGTTGGTTTCCATCATAAAAAGCACACAAAACGAGGGCTCGAGTTATCCCTTACAAAAATCAACGGCATTGGTGAAGCAAAAGCAAAAGAGCTGTTGAAAACCTTTAAAACAATAAAGAATATAAAAAATGCAAGTGTAGCAGAGCTTGAAGCAGTAAAGGGCATTAACAGACAGCTTGCAGAAGAAATTTATAAGTTTTACAGAGAGGTATAAGATATGATTGATACAATAATTTTTGATTTGGACGGAACACTTTTGAACACACTTGAAGACCTTATGGATAGTGTAAATTATGCACTTGAAAGACAAGGCTATCCTTTGCGTAATATAAGTGAAATCCGTTCATTTGTAGGTAACGGTATCCGCGTTTTAATGGAAAGAGCAGTACCAAAGGATGTAATCGGTACAGATACATTTGAAGCTTGCTTCAAGGATTTTAATGACTATTATAAAGTACACATGGAAGATAAAACTGCTCCTTATGAGGGTATCAACAGTATGCTTTCTGAAATTAAAAAAGCAGGTTTTAAAACTGCTATTGTAACAAATAAGGTTGACTATGCTGCACAGGAATTGTGCAACAGATTATTCCCTGAAATTGACTTGGTTGTGGGTAGCGTTGATGATAGACCGAATAAACCTGCACCTGACGGAGCATTTTATGCTATTGATACTTTAGGAAGCAAGGCTGAAAACACAATTTTCGTTGGTGATGCTGACACAGATATTCTCACAGCCAAGAATGCAGGTTTGCCATCAATAGGTGTACTCTGGGGCTTCCGCGACCGTGAAATTATCGAGGCTGAAGGTGCAGAATACATAGTTGAAACTGTAAATGACCTTGAAAAATTACTTATTTGTTTAAAAAACGCTTGATTTTCCCATAATATTTACAAAATAATTTGACAAATACAGGTAAAAATGCGATAATACCTATATGTATTTACACAATGGAGCGAATATATGAGAGTAATAACAGGCGAAGCAAGAGGCAGAAAACTAATTACACTTGAAGGTGAGGATGTTCGTCCTACAACTGACAGGGTAAAAGAAAGTATTTTTAATATTATTCAGTTTGATGTGGAAGGTGCTTATGTACTTGACTTGTTTGCAGGTTCAGGACAGTTGGGTATTGAGGCTTTAAGCCGAGGAGCTAAGCATTGTACCTTTGTTGATTCTTCAAATCGTTCAATTGAGGTTGTAAAGCAAAATCTTAAAACCGTGGGCTTTGAAAAACGAGCAAGTGTTTTCTGTGGTGACGGTAAAATGTATATCACATTAAGTCACGACAAGTTTGATATTGCTCTTCTCGACCCGCCATATAACAAACAGATTATTGACAGTGTTTTACCTGCAGTTGCTGAAAAAATGACTGATAATGGTGTGATTCTCTGCGAAAGCGAATTAAGAGAGGTTTTACCTGAATCAGCAGGTGACTTCATAAAACACCGTGAATACAAATATGGTAAAATTAAAATTACCTCATACAGAAAGAATAAGTGAAAAATATGAAAACTGTAATTTGTCCGGGAAGTTTTGACCCTGTAACAAACGGACATCTTGACATTATCAGAAGAAGTTCAAAGTTGTTTGATAAGGTTATTGTTGTTGTAATGAAAAATCCGTCAAAAACTAATTTCTGTTTTTCTCCCGAAGAACGTGCTGAACTTATTTCACGCTGTATCAAGGACTTTGATAATGTTGAGGTTGATATTTACGAAGGACTTTTAGCTGAATATGCAAAGATGAAAAATGCTGTTGCAGTTGTTAAGGGACTTCGTGCCGTGTCTGACTTTGAATATGAATTTCAGCAGGCACAGATGAATAAAAAGCTTAATGAAAATTTGGAAACGGTGTTTATTAATACACGAGTTGAAAATCTTTATTTAAGCTCAAGTGCAGTAAAGCAAATTTGCGAATTAGGTGGGGATATAAGTGATTTTGTCCCTGAAATAATTTGTGAAGATATAGTAGAAAGAATTAAACGAGGTGTTGAAAAATGACAATAGAAAACTTACTTGAAGAAATTGAAGCGATACTTGAGGAAGGTAAAACAGTTCCATTTACATCAAACCTTTTAGTTGATGCTCAGGCTATTAAAACAGCAATTGAGGACATCAGACTTAATATGCCTGAAGAACTTATGCAGGCAAGAAAAATCGCTTCTGAAAGAAAGGAAATTCTCACAGGTGCACAGGATAATGCTGACAAGATTATCGAACAGGCACACGTAAGAGCAAAGGAAATCATTTCTGAAGACGAAATTACAAGAGGTGCTGAAATGCAGGCTGAAGAAATTATTCAGCAGGCAAGACAGACTGCAAATGAAATCGTTGAACAGGCAAGAGCTTCTGCAACTGAACTTACAGAACAGGCAAGAAACTGGTCAAAAGAAATGCGTCAGAGTGCAAGTGAATATGTTGAAAGCATTGTTGCGGTTGCTGACGAAACTCTTACAAACTCAGTTAACGAAATCCGTCGTGCACGTCAGCATTTAAAGGCTGCATCACAGTCAAAGCGTGTTGACGAATAAACCGTAGATTTAATATCATAAGAAGCACACCTCGTAGCATATTTATTTATATAAATTGTGTTCGAGGTGTTTCTTTTATGTTCGTATATTCTGTAAAAACAAATCACATAAAGGTGTTCTTATTAGTGGGATTTGTGTTGTTCACAGCAGTTTCCTTATTTATTCTTTCAAACGAAAGTCAGGAAACGGCAAGTCCGAATAATATGATTTTGTCGGCAGAAACCCATAAAGAACGAATGAGCTTTATTTCCCAATTCGGTTGGCAGGTTGACGAAGAACCTGTCCAGGTGAAAGAGGTTGTAATCCCGCAAGAATTTGATGATGTCTATACAGCATACAATGAGATTCAGCTATCACAGGGCTTTGATTTGATGCAGTTTGCAGGAGAACGGGCAAAAAGTTGGACATATACTGTAAAAAATTATGAAGGGTACGAAAATCAGGAGTGCATTCAAATCAATCTTTTGGTTTATAAAGGCGAGGTAATTGGCGGAGATGTCTGCTCCGTTGAACTTGATGGTTTTATGCACGGATTTTCAGGACAAAATGGAAAGACTTGATAAAATACTTGCTTCTCAGGGGACCTTGTCCCGAAAAGAAGTAAAGGAAATAATTAAAAAAGGCAGAATCACACTTAACGGAACAGTTGTTAAGGATAGCTCTGTTAAAATTGATGAAAATAAAGATATAGTCACACTTGACGGTGAGATGCTGCAACTTAAAAAACATATTTATATAATGCTCAATAAACCACAGGGTATTATTTCTGCAAGTGATAGTGAAACGGACAAAACTGTTGTTGATTTAGTTCCCGATGAACTCTTTCGTAAAGGGCTTTTTCCTGCGGGCAGACTTGATAAGGATACAACAGGCTTTGTACTTATAACTGACGACGGTGACTTTGCACACAGAATTTTATCACCAAAGAATCACATCTTTAAAACTTATATTGCCGAGCTTGAGCATAGCCTTTCCCAAGAAAATATAAAATCCCTTGAAAACGGAATTACATTAGGTGATGGTACAGAGCTTAAGGAATCAAAGGTTGAAGTAATTGAAGATACAGACAAGCCACTTGTACGAATTATGATTTGTGAGGGTAAGTATCATCAGGTAAAAAGAATGTTTGCCGCAACAGGTAATAAGGTGCTGTCATTACATCGTGAAAAAATGGGGAAGCTTAACCTTGATAATGGTCTTAAACCCGGTGAATGTCGTGAAATTACACCTGAAGAACTTGAAAAAATCACATCAAAATAAATCTTTTAGTCAAATTGAACAATAAAAAATTAAGTTAAAAACTAACTAAAATGCGTGTATTATACAAAAATATTTGAAATTTTTGTGTATTTTGATTGAAAAAAGTTGGGAAATATCAAAAATTCACTTGCAAAAACGGAATTTATTGTGTAAAATACATAGTATTCCAATTGTGAATTTGTATAAAAGGTGGTTAAAACGATGTCAAACAGATTATTTCAGGGAATCGTCCATCAGATGACAGACGTTATCGAAAGAACATTCGGTGTAATTGACGAAACAGGAACTGTCATTTCATGCAGTGAATTAGGAAAAATAGGTGAGGTTCAGTCAAACGCTGTTGCTGAAGTTTTTTCAGTAACTGAAAGCAAAGTTATAGACGGCTATACTTACAAAGTGTTTGGTGCACCAATGCATCCTGTATATGCAATTTTTGTTGAAGGTGATGACCCGATTGCTGAAAAGTATGTTGGTGTTCTTTCAATTTCTCTATCAACAATAAAGCAGTATTATGACGAAAAGTATGACCGCGGAAACTTTATTAAGAATATTATTCTTGATAATATCCTTCCGGGTGACATTTATATTAAGGCAAGAGAACTTCATTTCAATAACGATGTTACTCGTGTTGTTCTTCTTATAAGAATTGCTGAAAAGAATGATGTTTCAGTATTTGATGTTATTCAGGACTTGTTCCCTGATAAGTCAAAGGATTTCGTTATTAATATTAACGAAACTGATATTGCACTCGTAAAAGAGGTTAAGAGTAATATTGAAATCAAGGACCTTGAAAAACTTGCCCGTTCAGTTGCTGATTCTCTCGGCACAGAGTATTACACTCACGTCCTCGTTGGTATCGGTACTCCGATAGATACAATCAAGGATTTAGCCCGTTCATACAGAGAAGCTCAGGTTTCTCTCGAGGTTGGTAAAGTTTTTGATACTGAAAAAACAATCGTAAGCTATGAACACCTTGGTATTGCAAGACTTATTTATCAGCTTCCTACAACACTTTGTGAAATGTTCCTTCGTGAGATTTTCAAGCGTGGTTCAATCGAAAGCCTTGACCACGAAACACTTTTCACAATTCAGAAATTCTTTGAAAATAATCTTAACGTTTCCGAAACATCAAGAAAATTGTTTGTCCACAGAAATACACTCGTTTATCGTCTTGAAAAGATTAAGAAACTTACAGGTCTTGACCTTAGAGAATTTGACGATGCAATCGTTTTCAAAGTAGCATTAATGGTTAAGAAATACCTTGATGCAAACCCAATTAAATATTAAATATATGTATGGCGGGGTCAATCGACCTCGCTTTTTGTTCGGTAAATTATAATCTATCGGGATGAATTTAAACAGCCAATTAGTGTAGGGTGGGGGGCTTGCTCCCGCCGTTATTGTAGTTCTTGTATTTTCGGCGGGGTCAAGACCCCGCCCTACCGTTACCCAATTGGTTAATATTTATAATTGTAACGCAGTTCCGACATTTTGAACTTTGCGTTTTGCATTTTGCACTTATCCTCACAATCTCCGATTTATAAATCTATTTTCCTATTGTACATAATGTTGAAAACCGTCGCAGATTTTTTGTGCAACTATACAATAAATATTAACTTTTGGTAAAAATCATTACAAACACAAGATTTTGTGGTATAATGTATCCAACAATGACTATTGTGTGTTATTGTGACTAATTTTAGGTAAAAAATGTTAATTTATTACATAAAGGATAAGGTGCATATTGTGATTGAATTCAAAAATGTTTCAAAAACTTATGAAAATGGTACAAATGCCCTTCGTGATGTTTCAATTACTATTGAAGACGGTGAGTTTGTCTTTATAGTTGGTTCATCAGGTGCAGGTAAGAGTACTTTCCTCAAAATTATTATGCGTGAGCAGGTTCCTAACGCCGGTTCTGTTATTATTAATAATTACGATTTGAATAAAATTAAAAAGAGAGATATTCCGAAATTCCGTAGAACTATGGGTATCGTTTTCCAGGATTTCCGTCTTATTCCGAATATGACTGTATATGATAACGTTGCATTTGCTATGCGTGTTATCGGCGCAAAGGAAAAGGATATCAGAAAGCGTGTTCCTTATGTGTTGAGTCTTGTAGGTCTTACTTCAAAGGCAAGACAGTTACCAACTCAGCTTTCAGGTGGTGAACAGCAGAGAGTAGCCCTTGCTCGTGCACTTGTAAATAATGCGGGCATTATTATTGCTGACGAACCGACAGGTAACATTGACCCTGAAATGTCTTATGAAATCGTTGACTTGCTTAACCATATCAATGCTAACGGTACAACTGTTGTAATGGTAACTCACGAACACGAGCTTGTTCGTCGTTTTAACCACCGTGTTATTACAATCAGTCAGGGCGAGGTCGTTTCCGATACAGGTGCAAAGCACGCTGAAGAATCAGTAATTGCTCCTGCTGAAGAAACAATTGTTTATGAAACACAGGCAGAGCTTAAAGAGGCTGTTGAACAAGAACTTCAGGAGCAGGTTGACCACATGCGTGACGAGGTACTCGTTTCTCTCGTTGAGCTTGACGATGAAGATAATACATCACCATCATTCTATGCTCAGCCGAATAGTGATAAAGAGCTTGAAGAATTTATGAAATCTTACGGTGTAGAGGATATTGAATTGTCACCTGAAGAAGTTATTGCAGAAATTGAGGCTAAAAAGGATGGAGGTGACGTTCAGTGAAAGGTGCAAGCTTAGGTTATTTAACAAAAGAAGGCTTCCGTAATGTCTGGGTAAACAGACTTATGTCATTGGCGTCAGTTACCGTTCTTATGGCTTGCCTTGTTATTATCGGTCTTGGTGCAATGCTTTTCTTTAATATCAACGCGTTGCTTGATAAAATTGAAAGTCAGAATGTTATTATGGTCTATATTGAGGACGGAACAACTGACGAGCAGATTGATAAATTAAATAAGGATATTTACGGATTAGGCAATATTGAAGATTGCATATTTGTTTCAAAGGAAGAAGCTTTTGAAAACAGTAAAAAGGAATTAGGCGAGGACTCAGCACTCCTTGAGGGTATGGAAAATCCAATGCCTGATGCTTATAAGGTTGTCATTTCCGATATGTCACTCTTTAAACAAACAGTAAGCGGACTGAAGGGTCTTGAAAACATCGAAACGGTTCGTGAAAACAGCGACGTTGCAGATAAGCTTATTGATATTCGACACGCTGTTACAATTGTAATTGCAGGAATGGTGCTTCTTCTCTTTATAGTATCATTATTCATTATTGCAAATACAATTCGTATTACAATGTTCTCACGAAGACTTGAAATCAGCATTATGAAGGCTGTTGGTGCCACAAACTGGTTTATCCGTTGGCCGTTTATGATTGAAGGTATTGTAATCGGTATTATTTCAAGCGTTGTGTCATTTGGTGTGCTTGCAGGTCTTTATTATGGTGTTGCTTACATCTTCAACGACCTTCTTGCGTTATTCAAGCCTGTTGCTTTCGGTCAGTATGCAGGATATATTTTCTTGCTGTTTGCTTTAATCGGTATGTTTACAGGTTCTGTGGGAAGTTTGTTCTCTATGGGTAGATATCTTAAAGAGCAAGGGAGTGTTATAAGTGAAAATTAGCACAAGAATACTTTCTGTAATTCTCGCTTTGGTGCTTCTTTTTACTGCAATTCCATTTTCAGGTTCTGCTAAAACTCTTGCAGAAATTCAGGCGGAAATTGATAAGTATGAGCAGGAAATTTCTGACAGTAATAAGGGTCAGGCTAATGCCAAGAAAAAGCTCGAGCAGTTGCAGGAGCAGAGTAAGGTAATTGACCAGAAAATTGCACTTCTTGAAGAAGAAATTTCTCCTTTAAGAAAGAAAATCAATGAATTGACTGCACAGATTAATGAATTTGAAGCCCGTATCAAGACTCTTGAAAAAGAGATGGACGAGGTTACAAAGCAGATGGAAGAGCAGGAGCTTGAAATCAAGGATACTCAGGAGCTTCTCAGAAAACGTATGAGAGCTACATATATGGCAGGCGAAACATCAGAACTTGAGATTTTCCTCAGTGCATCTGACTTTTCTGATTTCCTTGCAAGAAGTGAGTTTCTTCGTCAGGTTGCAAAGCACGATACAGATATTATAAAAAGTCTTGAAGAGCAGATTAAAGAGCTTAATCGTATGCTTGATGACTTAAATGCAAAGCGTTCTGAAATTGATGAAAAGAAAAAGCTTGTTGAGGCTGACCGTGCAGAGGTGCAGGCTGAAAAGGCTGTCCTCGATGTTAAGATGGACGAGCTTGAAACATCACAGGCAAAGAATGCAGCAAATATCAAAAAGCAGAATGAAATCATAGGCTCATTCCAAGAAGACAGTGCATATTATCAGCAGTTGCTCGCTCAGGCTGAAAAAGAAAAGGCAGAGTATTCTGCTGCTTTGGATAAGGAAATCAATAACACAGGTTCATCAGGTAACGGTGTTGTTGATAACGGTGTTGTAAATCATAATTTCAAGGTTTCATCAAAGGGTCTTATCTCTCCGATTCAGGAATCAACCGTATATTATTCCGCAACTTTTGCACAGCACTCTTCCCGTGGTACCGCATCCGTTGACCTTTGTGCACCTAAAAACAGAGTAATTAACGGTAAGACATATTACACAACAAAGGGTGCAAAGTTCTATGCTGTTGCATCCGGTACTGTTACAAAATCTACTTACGTTGCTTCAACTTACGGTCACTATATCAACATTGACCACGGTAATGGTTTAAGCTCGCTTGGTTGTCACCTTGATGCACGATATGTAAGTGTTGGTGATAAGGTGGTTCAGGGTCAGGTAATCGGTATTGTAGGTAATACAGGTAACTGTTGGCCACGACCGACAGATGCAAACCCTGTTGCAGGCTCACATCTTCACTTTGAGATGCGTCTTAACGGTAATCGTGTGAATCCTGAACACTATTTACCGTCACCGCTTGTATAAATTTGTAAAGGATGATGTCCTTTGAATAAAAAAATTTCATTAGGTCTTGCTGTATCCTGCATTTTCCTTGCTGTTGCGTTTTCCGTTTCCGTAACTATGATGGTTTCCATGAAAATATATAACAGTATGATTAAGGATGTTTCACAGCGTTCAGGTATTCATTCAACTGTTTCTGATATTGACGAAATCGTTCGTAAAAACTATTTTGGCGAAATAAATGAAACTCTTTTAAAAACAATGGTATCTGAAGGCTATGCCGAGGGTATCGGCGACCGTTACAGTCGTTATATGACTGCAAGTGAATATGCTGATTACAAGGAAGAGGAAAAGGGCAATAAGGGTGGCATTGGTGTTATTGCTGTTTATGACAGTAAGAATAATAACATCTATGTTTCAGAGGTTTCTGAAAATTCTCCTGCACAGCTTCAGGGTATTCAGAAAGGCGATGTTATCACTGCTGTTGACTCTGTAAATGTTACTTCATCAAATTATGAAGAACTTCTCCAAAGCCTTGACGGTGAGAAACTTACTAATGTTCAGGTTACCTTTACCCACGACGGTAAAAGTAATACTGTTTCCGTTGCAAGAGGCTATTCAGCACAGACAGTTTATTACAGTATAAATAACAATATTGGTTATATTAAAATCACAGCATTTTACAGTACAACTGCCGAACAGTTACAGGAAGCACTTGAATTTATGAATAAAAAGAATGTTGCTTCTGTAATATTTGATGTGAGAAATAATAACACAGGGCTGATTTCTGATGTTGTTAAATGTATCGATTTGCTTGTACCTGTTGCTACTGAAGGCACTAATGCTCTTGCCACAGCTATTGATAAGGACGGCAAAACAATTGAAACATTCACATCAGATTCAACAAGCTCAAGTTTAGGTATGGTTGTGCTTGTGAACTCAAATACATCAGGTGCTTCAGAGCTTTTTGCATGTGATTTGCGTGATTTCGGTATTGCACAGCTTGTTGGTGATAAAACCGCAGGTAACGGAACGATGCAGAAAATCTTTGAATTAAATGACGGTAGTGCCGTTTCATTGACGGTTGCAAGAATTTTACCGTATAAGAGTGAAAGCTATAATGGTGTGGGAATTGAGCCGGACCATAAGGTTGAGCTTACTGTTGAACAGTTTTCAAGACTCCAGATGCTATCTCTCGACGAAGACCCACAGTATAAAAAAGCAATGAGCCTTTTGGGTAATTAAATATTTAACAGTCCCTTTGCATAGTATAGTGCGGAGGGATTTTTTATGTTTTGTGTGCTGAGTGTGAAAGAAAGAAACAGAACTCTTTTTGAAAGAATATTCTATAAGTTTTTAGTGGATGATTTTTCAGTTAAAACAATTCCCGTGTATAAGGGTGCACCATTTTTTTTGCTTGATATTACTACAAGCAAAAAGGAGATTGATTGGGAAAACGTGGTTTTTGCTGTTGGAAAATGTGCATCACGACTTATATTGAACGGAAATATAACAATACCTGAAAAAATGAATATAGGTGTTTTTAAAAGTCCGATTCTTTATAATAAAATGTTAAAAAATACGTTTTTACAACTCCTTGAAAACAACAAAAACAGATTATTTCAGATTTCAATTATGGATAAAAATGCAGAGAATTCTGATTTTACAAAACAAGTGTCAGAATATGCTTCTGCATTAAATATCTGCACAACCAATAAAGAAAACTATAATTCGATTTGTGATGAAATAACTGAATTGACAGGAATGTGTCCTGTGCTGAAAAGCAATTTTGATGATGCAGAAATTAAGATTAATACAGATACGCTTACAATGACAATCTGTAAAAATAATGAAAATACAAACATATCATCAGGAGTTGATTTTTCAGTACCGTCTGTTTATGAAAATCTGTTACCTATAGGAACAGATAAGTATGATTTTTACTCTGCACTTTACGAATTGTGTGGTGTGTTTTCATTAGGAGAGAGCATTTTTGATACAATTATGGTAAATAATGAAAAAAAGAGTGTTAAGGACATTCATTTCTCTTGACACAAATGGAAATATTTAATATAATATGGTGTAATTGGGGCAGTACGACTGCTTGTTTCGTTATGCCCAAAATCCGAATAATAAGGAGTTTTAAAAATGGCAGAAACATTACTTACATTAGAAGGTCTTAAGGAACTTGAGGCTGAACTTGAACAATTAAAAGTTGAGGGCAGAAAAGAAGCTGCTGAAAAAATCAAACTTGCAAAGAGCTTTGGTGACTTGTCAGAAAACAGTGAATATGACGAGGCTATGAATGACCAGGCTAAGCTCGAAGCTCGTATCAGCGAAATTGAGCATATTCTCAAAACTGCAAAGGTTCTCGACGTTGACGCACTCAGCAATGAAAATGTTCACATCGGTTCTACTGTTAAGCTTACAGATAAAAAGAAAAAGACATACACATATACAATAGTTGGTTTTGCTCAGGCAGACCCTGCAGCAGGTAAGATTTCAGACGAATCACCTGTTGGTAAAGCACTTATCGGTCATAAAAAAGGCGATAAGGTAACTGTTGAAGTACCAAACGGTACACTTGAATTCAAAATCGTAGAAATCACAAGATAAGGTGAATTAGCGTTAAAAATCACGCTAATTCAAATTGTATGTCCCTCAAAATTTAAAAATGTCAAATTTTGAGATGGACTAAAATTCCATCACGCCTTACCCGGCTACAGTAGGGAGTGATATATTTTTTATGAGAGGTTTGTAGCCGGAAAGGCTATGGAAATTAATATGGCAGAAAATATTAAGCAGAATCAGCCTGAAGTTGATTTAGGCGAACAGCAGAGAATCCGTCAGGAAAAACTCAAGGCTTTACAAGAAGAGGGTAAAGACCCATTTGTAATCACAAAATATGACCAGACACATCACAGTGCTGATATTAAGGAAAATTTTGAAGAACTTGAGGGTAAAACAGTTCGTGTTGCAGGTCGTATGATGTCAAAGCGTGTTATGGGTAAAGCATCATTCTGTAACATTCAGGACCTTAAGGGCAACATTCAGTCTTATGTGGCTCGCGACAGCATTGGTGAAGAGGAATATAAGGCATTCAAGAAGCTCGACATCGGTGACATTATCGGTATTGAAGGTACTGTGTTTGAAACAAAAACAGGCGAAAAATCAGTTCACGCAACTGCTGTTACTCTTCTTTCAAAGAGCTTGCAGATTCTCCCTGAAAAGTTCCACGGCCTTACAAATACTGATATGAGATACCGTCAGCGTTATATTGACCTTATTATGAATCAGGAGTCAAAGCAGACTCTTATCAACCGTTCAAAGATTATCAGTGCTGTTCGTAAATACCTTGATGGTGAAGGCTTTATGGAGGTTGAAACACCAATGCTTGTTTACAATGCAGGTGGTGCGGCAGCAAGACCATTTGAAACTCACTTCAATGCACTTGATACAGATATTAAGCTTCGTATTTCGCTTGAGCTTTACTTAAAGCGTCTTATCGTTGGCGGTATGGAAAGAGTTTACGAAATCGGTCGTGTTTTCCGTAACGAAGGTGTTGACACTCGTCATAACCCTGAATTTACACTTATGGAACTTTATCAGGCATATACAGACTATCACGGTATGATGGATTTGACAGAAAATCTTTACCGTTATGTTGCGCAGGAAGTTCTCGGCACAACAAAAATTACATTCAACGGAATTGAAATGGATTTAGGTAAGCCATTTGAAAGAATTACAATGCTTGATGCAGTTAAGAAGTATTCAGGTGTTGACTTTAACGAAATCAATAGTGATGAAGAAGCTCAGGCAGTTGCTAAGGAGCATCATGTTGAATTTGAAAAGCATCATAAGAAAGGTGATATCCTTAATCTCTTCTTTGAAGAATTTGTTGAAGACCACCTTATTCAGCCAACATTTGTTATGGACCACCCAATTGAGATTTCTCCGCTTACAAAGAAAAAGCCTGAAGACCCTAACTATGTTGAGCGTTTCGAGTTCTTTATGAACGGCTGGGAAATGGCAAATGCTTATTCAGAGCTTAATGACCCGATTGACCAGAGAGAACGCTTTAAGGCACAGGAAGCACTTTTGGCTCTCGGTGACGAAGAGGCAAACACAACAGACGAGGATTTCCTCTATGCTCTTGAACTCGGTATGCCACCAACAGGCGGTATCGGTTTCGGTATCGACCGTATGACAATGCTCTTAACAGACAGTCAGGCAATCCGTGATGTCATCCTCTTCCCAACAATGAAACCACTTGATTAATAAAACAATTACACCTTATGACTTTTCAGCCATAGGGTGTTTTTATATGTTTTCAAATTATATTTTGTAGGGATTATTTATTTGTAGGGGACGATGCCCACATCGTCCCGTTTGGGTTTAACGATAGAATGAGGTTTACTGCATACTTTGGGAACGGGCAATTCATGAATTGCCCCTACAAACTGTTAAACGAACATTCCCTAAAACCTCCAATTTTTCTTGCAAATTTATATTAGTGTGGTATAATTTTCCTGTAAACAACTTTATACAAAAGGGTGTTGAGTATGGGAAAGATAAAACTAAATCCTAATCGTAATTACGGAATAGATTTTTTGCGAATCCTATCAATGTTTTTCGTATTACTTTTACACATTTTATTGCACGGTGGAATTTTACTTAATCTGGAAAAATTCTCTTTGGGATATAATATTGCCTGGTTTGTGGAAATCTGTGCATATTGTGCTGTCAATTGCTATGCCTTGATTTCAGGTTTTATTGGAATCGGGACAAAACATAAGTATTCAAATATCATAAATCTTTATTTTCAGACAGCCTTTTATGCTGTGTTGGCAACGGGTATATTTTATGTTATGAACCCTGATGAAATCGGTAAAAAAGCATTTATCAAAGCGGTATTTCCATTCGGTTTTAATGTGTATTGGTACTTCACGGCATATTTATGTATGTTTTTCTTTATACCATTTATGAATAAGATATTGGAAGTCTGCGATTATAAGCAACTTAGCGGTCTTGTATCTGCATCAGTTATTTTCTTCTCAATAATTCCGTTGATTTTCAAAAGTGATGTGTATTTCACAAATAACGGATATACTGTTTTATGGATTTCTGTGTTGTACATAATTGGTGGATATATAAGGAAATATGAACTGCACAAGAAAATCAGCAATATAAAGTGCATTCTCCTGTATTTTGGTGCTGTTTTATTGAGCTTTGGGCAGAAAGTCATTACAGAATATGTAAAATATGCTGTTAACGGTGAAACAGTAAACGAAGGATTGTTTATCAAATACACTTCTCCGACAATAGTGATTTGTGCAGTTTCGTTACTTTGCTTGTTTGCGAAGGTTGATTTTAAAGATGGTATGAAAAAATTCACTGCAGTTTTCTCACCGTTCGCATTCAGCGTTTACCTTATCCACACAGCACCTTTTGTCTGGTCAAAGGTAATGAAAAACAGATTTGTGTCTTATGCAGAACTAAATCCATTTGTTATGATTCTTTTGGTTTTTGCCACAGCAATAGGAATTTTTGCAATTTGCTCATTAATTGATTTTGTAAGAGTACAGCTTTTCAAAATGTTCAGAATCAAAGAACTGTCGGTAAAAATTGAAGGTACAGTTGCAAAGATTATTGAAAAAATATATAATAAAAAGGAAACAGAAAAGGTAAAATAAAGCCTTGAAAGGATGTTTGATATGGCAGAAAACAAAACAGAGCTTACTCCAAAGGAATCCATAATTCAGGTTGTAAAATTTGTGGTATTCTCAATGGGCTCAGGTGTAATACAGACAGTTGTGTTCACAATACTTAATGAAAAAATGCACTTTGATTATTGGCAAAGCTACCTTCCTGCAATAATACTTGGTGTGCTCTACGGATTTACTGTTAATCGTCGCTTTACATTTAAATCAGCCAATAATGTGCCGATTGCAATGGCAAAATTAGCTTTCTATTATTGCATATTTATTCCAACATCTACATATTTAGGCGATTTAGCGGAAAGTGCAGGAGTGAATGAGTACATTGTGCTTGTACTGACTATGCTTTCAAATCTCATAACAGCATTCCTTGTAAATCGTTTCTGGATTTATAAGGACTCAATGAATACAAATAAACTTGCTCAAAAAGAGAAAGCAGAAAAGAAATGACGGAGGTTTTATTATGTCAAATCAAAAACTTTCACCAAAGGAAACTATAATTCAAGTCGTAAAATTCGTTGCATTCTCAATGGGTGCAGGTATTATTCAGACAGTTACCTTTACGCTGCTCAATGAGGTTGCACATCTTGAATATTGGGGCAGTTACCTTACAGCCCTTGTGCTTTCTGTCCTTTATAATTTTACAGTAAATCGTAGATATACATTCAAATCAGCAACAAATGTGCCTATTGCGATGCTTAAAGTTGCAATTTATTACTTGATTTTCACACCTGTTTCAACATACCTCGGCAATATGGCTGAAAACGCAGGAGTAAATGAGTATATTGTTCTTGCAGTGACAATGGCTTGCAATATGGTAACGGAATTCCTTGTGTGCAGATTCTGGGTTTACGGCAAATCAATCAATACAAACGATATTGCAGAAAAAGATAAGAATAAAACAAAATAAATTTTGAGTGGTTAAAGCCTCCCTTGCTAAAGGGCGCGAGCATCCAGTGGATGCTGAATTAGCGCTGTCTGAACCGACAGGTGAGTAATGAGGGGGACCGCCGTAGGTGGTGGAGGGATTCCTTCACCATTTTTTTAAACTTTTCTCAAAAAAGTCTTGACTTTTACCTAAGGTAAAAATGTAAAATCGTCACTGTAAAGGGGGATTAACTATGAAAATCAAACAAGTAATCGCTGAAACAGGTCTTACTGACCGTGCAATAAGACTTTATATTGAAAATGACCTTGTTAAACCTGAATGTGACGAAAATTACAATGGTAGAAAAAATATAGATTTTTCCGAAACTGATGTTGCAAATCTTAAAAATATTGCCTTACTTCGTAAAGCAGATTTTTCAATTCAGGAAATCAAAGCTTTGCAAATGGGTGGTGAAACTGCACAACAAACAGTTAAAGATTATATAAAAAGAACAAATGAAAAAATTCAATTCAACACAGAAATAATCGAGAAAATCGGCACTCTTGCAGACGAAGAAAATATCACAGTCGAAACTATCTGTGAAAAACTTTCTACCAATTTAGAAGATAAGAATGTGCCGATGGAGGATATGAAAACTCCTGTGAAAGAGCGAGTTATGATAGCAGTTTTTACAACGATTTCTACAGTTGGTCTGTTGTTCTCTTCAGTTTGTATTCTGTTCATAGTAGTATATTATCAGTCAAACTTTCTTTATCCTGTTTTTAATAAGGAATCTTTCGATTCTTGGTTTACTGTTTTAGTTACTTTCCTTTTCGAAATTCAATTTATTCTATGTTATGTCATACTAAGGCTTATTAATAAAAAAGGTAAACCTAAAAAGAAAAAAGATTATAGATATATAATAGCGTTTATATTATCCATATTATGGATGGTGTCGTGGTTTGCTTTACCACGCAAAACTATATTAGCATTTTTAGCACCACCTATATATTCAGAAACAACCAATCCTAATAATTATTTGCGATTTGATGCAGACTTTTATGGTCATTATGGAGATTTTTGGAGAGATGATATTTGTGAGATATTTCCAATTGTAATCCCTAATTCAGCGATAATTGAAAATTATGAAGGTGTAACTTTTCCGGAAACAACAAAATATTACTATAAGTATGAATCGTGTGTTGAGGAAAAGTACGATTTGTTTGCCGAATGGTTATTGCCGGAAAATGAATTTGTTGCAGAAAAAGAAAGGGTTTTAGCTAAAGAAAATATAATTGCAATAACACAAAAAGGTGATTGGCAATGTGTATATTTTACCGATGTTAAATACGAAGATATGAGTGTACTATTTTTTGCTTATAATGATACATCAAATACGGTTCGATATGTTTCAATGAATGATATTGAGGGCTTGTTGATTCCCTATTATACAACACAAGAATGGTAATTAAGCGTGGTCAAAAGACCGCGCTTTTCTTTGTATTCGAAAACCCCTGGCTGTGCCAGGGGTTCAAAAAAGCTTTAGCGATGAG
>CALCTT010000057.1 GCA_937906895.1 uncultured Clostridia bacterium
AACCTGTGTGATGATAGTACATTTTCTGTTCAAGCTTGTTACCTGTAAGAACAACTTTCTCAGCGTTGATGATGATTACATGGTCACCACAGTCAGCGTGAGGAGTGAAAGTTGGCTTGTGCTTACCTCTAAGAAGAACAGCAGCTTCAGCAGCAACGCTACCGAGAGTTTTACCAGCTGCGTCAAGCACATACCAGTTACGGGTAATATCGCCCTTTTTTGGCATATAAGTTGACATAGAACTTACCTCCGAATAATATTTTTTATTGCTCGAAGATTATATCAAAGGAAAAAGCGAAAGTCAACACAAATTTTCAAAATTTTAATGAGAATAATATAAATCTCTGTTTTTCTCTTGTTTTCTCTTGTTTTCATATAATTTTCTATTTTATTATTTTTAAAATTATTTGTTTACTTTTACAGAAAATTAAGATAAAATATTGTAAAGTATTACAAAGGTGAATTGTAGGGGCGATTCACGAATCGCCCGTTATCAATTGGGCGGGAAATTGAATCCCTCCACCACCTACGGTGGTCCCCCTCCCTTTGACAAGGGAGGCATGATGAAAAGAGTGTTTCAGTTGCAGAAATTGTTAAGTCTTGTACGTGCAGGTGTTGACAAATATAATATGATTGAAGATGGCGACAAGATTGCTGTCTGTGTTTCAGGCGGAAAAGACAGCGTTGTTATGCTTTTGTGTCTTATTAATCTTAAAATCTTTTATCCAAAAAAGTTTGACCTCTGTGCCGTCACTCTTGACCCACAGTTTCACGGTGAATGTGCTGATTATTCTCAAATTGAAGAAATCTGCAAGAAAAATGATATACCATATATAATTAAGAGAACTGATTTATATCATATTATTTTTGAAGAAAGAAAAGAAAGTAATCCGTGCAGTCTTTGTGCTCGTATGCGTCGTGGACTTTTGCACGATACAGCAAAGGAACTTGGATGCAATAAAATAGCCCTTGGACATCATATGGACGATGCCGCTGAAACTTTTATTATGAATTTATTCGGCAACGGCAGGGCTGAATGTTTCTCCCCTGTTTCATATCTTTCAAGAAAAGACTTATATATGATAAGGCCTATGGTTTTCGCTTATGAAGCTGATATTACACGAGTTGCAAACAAAGTAAATGTGCCGATAGTGGAAAGTCAGTGTCCTGCTGATGAAAAGACAAATCGAGAGGATACAAAAAATCTTCTTCGTGACCTTGAAAAAAAATACCCTGCTTTAAGACAAAAAATCATTGGCGGAATGCAGAGAGGAAATATCAGTGGTTGGGGAATTGAAGAATAGCGATTCTTCGCTTCACTCAGAATGACATACATTTTGACATTTGATTATTTGTATGGTAAAATGATTTAATATAATTCAATTTGAAAGAAGGATTGAATATGGATATCACCGCAATAAAAAAAGAAGCTCGTGCATTTATTGATACAGACCGTAAGTGGCTAACTATGGGACTTGCTTGTCTTCCGATTGCTCTCATTACAGGAGCTCTCGATGGTGGAAGTCAGATAGTTCAGCGTTTCTTCGAAATGGAGGACGGAGCTTATTTCAGTATTTCTTTTGGTGGCAGTTTTCTTTCATGGTTATTGATTCCATTTACTGTTGCAATGGCTGGATATTTTCTCAATCATCTTCGCGGTGCTAACCCTGATTGGAAAAGCCTTTATCATGAAGGTATTGATAACTATGGTAAATACATTGTAGTAGGTATTATTACCGAAATAATGATTCTTCTTTGGACATTATTGCTTATTATTCCTGGTATAATTAAAGGTTATGAGTATTATTTTGTTAATCACATTATTCACGATAATCCTAATTTAGACCACAAACAAGCAAGAGATTTAAGCAGAAGAATGACAGATGGTTTTAAATCAGACTTGTTTATTTTAGATTTATCCTTTTTCTTCTGGATTCTCCTTGAAATTGTAACCTTGGGAATTGCTTCAATTTATGTTTCACCATATGTAAACTGTACAAAAGCAATGTGTTATGAAAATTTAAAGCACAATGCACTTGTAAAGGGTCTTGCAAGGCCTGATGAATTTGGTATATATCCTGTTCCACAGGAAAACTTTGATGTCAATTCACCTTTTGTAAACGACAACAATAATGTTGAATATAACTCACCTGTTGTTGACGAAAAAATCATCGACAATACAAACGAATAAATTATAACCCTATGGAGGCATAAATATGAAATATGTTGTAGTTCTTTATGACGGAATGGCTGACTATCCTGTTCCGCAGTTTGATGGCAAGACACCTATGATGCTTGCTAAAAAGCCTAATTTTGACTCTTTAGCTCAAAAAGGTACAGTTGGTCTTGTAAAAACTGTTCCTGACGGAATGAAACCGGGTAGCGACGTTGCTAATATGAGTGTTATGGGATTTGACCCATCAATTTACTATACAGGCAGAAGCCCACTTGAAGCTGCAAGTATCGGTGTTGACCTTAAAGATACAGATGTTACACTCCGTTGTAATATCGTAACCCTTTCTGATGAAGAAAACTATGCTGACAAAACAATGGTTGACTATTGTGCAGACGACATTTCTACTGCTGAAGCAGAAAAGATTATTGAAACAGTACAGGAGCATTTTGGTAATGAACTTTACAAGTTTTACAGTGGTGTAAGCTATCGTCATTGTCTTGTATGGAACAACGGTACAACTGACCTTGGCAACATGACACCGCCACACGATATTTCAGGCAGAGTTGTGGGCGAATACCTTTCAACAAGTGAAAATGCAAAAGACCTTATCAGAATGATGAAAGAAAGCTACGATTTACTTAAAGACCATCCTGTAAACCTTGAAAGAATCAAGAATGGTAAGCGTCCTGCAAACTCAATCTGGCTTTGGGGCGAAGGTAAAAAACCTGCACTTTCACCATTTGAAGAATTATATGGCATTAAAGGTGCTGTAATTTCAGCCGTTGACCTTCTTAAAGGTATCGGCAAATGTGCTAAAATGGAAACACCTGATGTAGAGGGTGCAACAGGATACATAGACACAAACTTTGTAGGTAAGGCAGAGGCTGCTGTTGAAGCTCTCAAGAACGGTTGCGACTACGCATACATTCATATTGAAGCTCCTGATGAATGTGGCCACAGACGTGAGCCTGAAAATAAAGTTCGTGCTATTGAAATTATTGATGAACAGGTGCTCCCTGTTATCTTTGAAGGTCTTAAGGATTATGATGATTACAAGATTATGATTCTTCCTGACCACCCAACTCCTATTGTTACTGCAACTCACGCTTCTGACCCTGTTCCGTTTATGATTTATCATAAGAATAATGAGGTCAACGGTGTTGATACTATCAACGAAGAAACTGCAAAAGCAACAGGGCTTTTCGTTGAAAGCGGCGTTCAGCTTATGAAGAAATTTTTGGAGGATTGATTAAAATGAGTTATAAAATAGAAACTAATTGCGTTCAGGGTGCTTACAGACCAAAGAACGGTGAACCAAGAGTGCTCCCAATCAACCAGAGTACAACATTTAAATACGACACAAGCGAAGCTATGGCAAAGCTTTTCGACCTTGAACCGGGATATATGTACACTCGTCTTGCTAATCCTACAAGTGATATGGTTGCACAGAAAATCACAATGCTTGAAGGTGGTGTTGCAGGTGTTCTTACATCTTCAGGTCAGGCTGCAAACTTCTTCTCACTTATAAACATTATGGGTGCAGGTGACCACTTCGTCAGTGCTGCTACCATTTATGGTGGTACATTCAACCTTTTCAATGTTACGATGAGAAAACTCGGCATTGAGGTAACTTTCGTTGACCCTAATGCAAGTGAAGAAGAAATTCAGGCTTGTTTTAAACCTAACACAAAGGCACTTTTCGGTGAAACAATTGCAAACCCATCTCTTGATATTCTTGATATTGAGAAATTCGCAAAGATTGCTCACGCAAACGGTGTTCCTCTTATTATCGACAATACATTCCCGACACCAATTAACTGTCGTCCTTTTGAATTCGGCGCTGACATTGTTACACACTCAACAACAAAGTATATGGAAGGTCATGCAAACATTATCGGTGGTGCAGTTATCGACAGCGGTAACTTTGACTGGGAACAGAATGACAAATTCCCGGGACTTACACAGCCTGACGAAAGCTATCACGGTGCTGTTTATACTAAAGATTTCGGCAAAGCAGGTTATGTTACAAAAATCGTTGCACAGCTTCTTCGTGACTACGGTTCAACTCCTGCTCCACAGAACTCATATTACCTTAACTTAGGTCTTGAAACTCTCCATCTTCGTATGGAAAGACATTGCTCTAATGCTCTTGCAGTTGCAAAGTATCTTGAAGCAAATGACAAGATTTCTTGGGTTAACTACCCTGCTCTTCCCGGCAACAAGTATTATGACCTTGTGCAGAAATATATGCCAAATGGTACTTGTGGTGTTGTTTCATTCGGTGTTAAAGGTGGTAGAGAAGCAGCAGAGAAATTTATGAATTCACTTAAACTTGCTGCAGTTGTTACTCACGTTGCTGATGCAAGAACTTGTGTGCTTCACCCTGCTTCTTCAACTCACAGACAGTTAAGTGACCAGGAGCTTGTTGAATGTGGTGTTTCACCTGACCTTATCAGATTCTCAGTTGGTATTGAGAATGTTGATGACATTATCGAAGATATAGAACAGGCACTCCAGCAGATATAAATGCAAAATTCAAAATGCAAAGTGCAAAATGATATGAAAAATGGGACGATTTCGGTCGTCCCATAATTTTTTGTATATTGTTAGTGAGATTCTTCGCTTTGCTCAGAATGACTGACACAATCAATCTTGTTCAACAAGTTCAAAATATGTTGGGTGTCTGTGTACATTATCTTTTGTTATATAAAAATCAATAAAGCTATCATCATCAATTTGTGCAGAATAATTAACTCCATCAAATATAAACTCATATTTTTCAGCATTTATATCTGCTCCAAAAAATATGTTTATACTCTCATCTTTCCAACCGGACGAATGTAAGCCTAATTCAGATAAATCAGCACCTGCTCCACCCACAAAATCCATTCGATTTTTAAACAGCTTATTTTCTTGAAAAAATATCATATATGCTTTTTCATTGTTTTTGAACAGATATGCTGTATATTTATTTTTAGTTTCAATTTTTATAGGAGTTTCATTAATATCGTTTGCAAAATCGAAACGCTTTTTTACAACTGAAGATATTGCAGAATTATTACCAATTTCAACTGATGAAACATATTCATAAACAGGATATGTAAGTGAAATCCCTAAAATCAAGATTAATATAAGTATAATTATAAGGACAATTTTTGATTTGGATTTTTTGAGTGATTTAACAATAATTTCATCTGATACATCTGTTAATTTTTCTTCACTGATTTTTTCACCATTGAGTATTTCTGCAACAGAAACATTTAATATTTCAGAAAGAGGCATCAGTAATGATACATCAGGTGCACTTCTGCCTGTTTCCCATTTTGAAACAGCTTTATCGGTAATACTGAGCTTTTGTGCCAATTCCTTTTGACTATATCCTAAGACTTTTCTCCGTTCAGATATGAATTTCCCTGTTTTTCTATTATCCATAATTATTACCTCCTGCCTTTAAAATAACATAATTTTGAGTAAAAGTCACTCTACCATTGGTAGAATGTAAAAAAATCAATATAAACAACCAATATACAAGTGAAAAATGAAGTGATACATTCGAATTTTCGTCATTTGTGACAGATAACTCATATAATAATCGGCATTATTTACAAAAAATATTTTTAGTGAATTACTTCTTTATTTTAGCTCTGTTTTATTGTATAATTAATTTATATACGAGGAAAGGAATGGTATAATGACAAAAATTGAAATCATTAATACTGTCAAGGGTCTGCCATCTTATGTAAAAGAACATTGGAACAAACCGAATGAAGGCGAATTTGTTTCCTTAAAAGAGTTCTGTGCATATACTGCAACCCAGGCGGGTTCTTACATCTTTTTAACTGCATCGGGAATGATGTCTTTCTCGGCTTCATATTTTTGCGGTTCAATTATGGAGCTTAGCAATATGCAGTTTCAGCTTGTCAATCTTATAAGCACCATCATAGGATATGTGCTTATGTTTATGAACCCTATTGGCGTTCTTATTTATGAAAATCACGGTGAACTTTCACCAAAAATGAGAAAATTTGCACACATCTGTTATTCAAGTGAGATTGTTATAGGTTTTTTGTGTTATTTCATACCCATGGATGCCCTTGACTTTATGTTAGGTACTCCACAAATTGTTGCTAACATACTGTTTATAAGTGGTATAACAAACTACATAATATGGGGAATCCGTAAAAAATTCTGTGCAAAATACGGAAGACTTAAACCCTTTATTCTTCTTTGTGGTATTCCCGCAGCGGTAATTATGTCAATTATTCCATTTTTGCCAATTCAAGGACTTCCAAGTGTTTACAAGCTCGTTATTCTTCACGGTGCTTTCACTCTTATGAATTTCTTCTATAATTCTTATGTTGGCGTTAATGGTCTTGTTACATTCATGACGCCAAACTCACAGGAAAGACAAAGACTTCACTCAATTGTTCCTATTATTACAGGACTTTTCCCATCAATTATCAGTCTTTTCTTCCCAATGCTCATTCAATCAACAGGTGGATACTTAAACATTAATACTTATAAAATCTTTGTTCCGATTTTTGGATTTATCGGTGTTTTTGTTTCCTTGGCTGCAGTTCATTGTAAAGAACGCGTTATTGAAGCATCAGGTGATAAGCGTAAAAAAGTTACATTTTTCAATGGTGCTAAAAATGTTTTCAAGAACAAATATTTCTGGATTACAAATATCTCTACTATTTTAGGTCAGTGGTCAGCATTGGTTGGTGGTCTTCTTCAGTTCTGGTTTATTTACTCTCTCAGAATGGAAGCACTTTATGGTGTTGCTGCCAACATTGTTGTTGTGGGTATGACCTTTGGTAACATTCTTTGTCCTATTCTTACAAAGAAATTCCAAAAGAGAGATATTCTTATTGCATTCAGAGGTATTTCTCTTATCACTATTGTTCTTATGTTATTTGCTGTAAGAATAGAAAATGTTTATGTTTTTATCGCTGCTATGTTCTTAAGGAACACATTCCAACCTGTCGTTGACGGAATCAATGTTGGTCTTGGTGCTGATATTCAGGACTATCATCAATGGAAATACGGAGAACGTGCTGACTCTATGGCAGGTGTATTCGGTTGGTTCTTAAACCCGGTCAATGCTGTTCTCGGTTTTATTATTCCTTGGCTTCTTGAACGAGTTGGATTCACTTCTGACTGGGATGTTCTTTTCGACCAGGCAATTCTTAACAACGTATTCAACATCTATACATGGGCAACAATTATCAGTACAATCCTTATGGTAATTCCTTTCTTCTTCTATGACCTTACAAGGGAAAAACACGATATGTGTGTTGCAGAGTTACAGGAAAGACTTCGCAAAATTGAGGAACAGGATACAGTAGAAAGTGAGGTAGTTTAATATGAAAAAGAGTTTTATTAAAATTGCAGCACTTCTTCTTTGTATTTGCTTACTGTTTACAGGTTGTGATTCAATCGGCACATTTATGGGAATGGAAAGTGACGAGATTGAGTATAAGGTTGAAAACGGTGAAGCAACCGTTATCAGCGTACCAAATAAGGCAACAATTAAAGAAATCAATATTCCTGATGAATATGATGGTGTTCCTGTTACTAAAATCGCAGACTTTTCCGTTGTAAATCTTGAGTATGTTAATAAAATTTCTATTGGCAAAAATGTTAAGGAAATCGGTGTGTGGGCACTTGAAAACAATCAACGAGTTACAGCTTTTGAAGTTGACGAAGAAAATGAACATTTCTGTGATGTTGACGGTGTGCTTTTCACAAAGGATATGAAAACCTTACTTTTCTACCCTATTGCAAAAGATTTGGTCGAAGAAAAAAATGATGAAGGTAACATCATTGAAGTTTCTGAATACACAATTCCTGACGGAGTTGAAACAATCCGTTCAAAAGCATTTTACAAATCTTATCCGATAAAAGAAATCACGATTCCTGATTCAGTTAAGAGAATTGAAGAAAAAGCATTTTTCCGTTGCGATAAAATCAATGAACTTAAATTACCTCAGTCACTTGAGTTTATTGGTAAAGATGCTTTCTCGTACTGTAATGGACTCAAAGAATTGGATATTCCTGCAAACATCAAACAAATTGATGTATATGCATTCTATAACTGTACAAATCTTTTAACAATCAATGTTGATGCAAAAGAAAGTGATGTTGAACTTGGAGACAAGTGGTATCCAACAAGTAACGGCCTTGCAATTAAAGACTTAACAATCAATTGGAAATAAAGAAAATCCCCAATGAGAACTAATCTCGTTGGGGATTCTTATTAACCTCACAAATTAAAAACTAAATATATTTGCAATAAAATATACTATATCTGATAATAATGCAAGAATTACTAACACTTTACTTCCTCCTTTCTCTGATACTGTTCAACGATACTGTTCCATTTTTCTATATTCTCTGCTTTAAGCTTTTCTACTTCATCGCAGACAATTTTTGCACCTAAATACTTGTCTTTTTCCTGTTTTGTATTATAGTTTGCCAATTCATTATATACTTTTTCTGCAGCGAAAACAAGTTCAAGATTTTCCGTTACACAAGAATCATCAAAATCCTCATGACCATAATCCGCAAACATTGCTCTGATTTTAAGTGCAGTTATCATATTCTTTCTCTTTTCTTCTGTTAAATCATAGAAAAGGAATGGAATAATTGAGAGAATTGTACCCACAATACTGCAGATAATTACAATTTTCACAAGTGGATTTCTGAAATCTGCATTATACAAATCATCATAGTTATTAGTAAAGCCGTAAGCCTTGAAAATCAATGGAAAAACATAACCTGTTGCCAAAGCAACAATACTTCCTATAAGAACGCCACTTTGTTCAATAAAGCCCTCAAGTCTGTCCCCTGTTTTGTACTGCTGATAATCCATCATATCAGCTTTCATGGCAGGAAGATAAATAATTGAAACTGCACCGACCATCTCTTTTATAAATATGCAGATAAATAACAAAACATAATTCTTATACAAGAATATCATTAATACAAGACATACAACCTGAATTGAAAGTGAAATAAGACAAACTCTCTTTTTACCAAGTTTATTTGTAAGAGGTGCTGCCGCAACCATTCCCGGTGTATATGCCTCACCTTTTATAACAGTCATAATCGAATATACTGTAGAATTTTTCATTCCGTAATAGAATATCCAATCGAAAATATATCCGTATCCTTGGTTTAAGAAACTCATCCACGATGAAATGTTAATAATCCAGAAGTATTTGTTATGAGAAACCTTTTTAAGACCCTCAAAGAAATTCATTTTCTGTACATACTGTTTTGGAACAATAATTCTTTCCTTTGTACCAAATACACAAAGCATGCTCACAAGCACACCTATTGTACAGAATATAGGAAATCCTATACGATAAGTTTTCATATCATCCAATGGTCCTATTAAAGGCAAAACAGGATTTATTACTGTTGGAGCAAACGAATATATAATTGAACTGATTTCAATTATCCATGAACGCTCTTTTGAATTTGCTGACATAACCTGAACAAGCCCCGAATATGCCGAACTGTAAAATGGTGAGAAAAACTGAAGTAATGTATATGCTACAAAAACTGCAATTATTTTTTGTGTGTAATCCATTGTTTCATAAGGCAGATAAACAAATACTGTACCAATAATTGCAGTTGGCAAACCTAAAGTCAAAAGGTAAGGGCGAAATTTTCCCATTTTACTCTTAGTGTTGTCAAAGAGCATTGCTCGAATCGGTGCAATAAGAAGCATAATAAGTGTAGCAATAACATTCATTGTCTGCAAATCCAAGGCTTTTATTCCGATTGATGCACCAACAATCATGCTACCTGCACTAAGTCCTATTCTGCCTACAATGGCAGTAATGAAATAAACACCTGCACCACCGATTGAATATGCTGCAATTTCCTTATAAGGAACATAACTGCCCTGTGGTGCTGTTTTCCAATTAGACTTTACCGTTTTTATTCCATTTGATATTTTTTCAGAAAGTTTTCCCATTTAAACACCCACCTCTTATTCTTAATAAGTAAATTATAAATCTTATTTATGATAAAATCAATTATATTCTTATGATGCCTTGAAAATAGCCTAAAAATATTGTAGAATATTTACATAAAATTACATAAAAGGAGAATGGAAATGGATTTTTCAATTTTTGACTCATTTGATATGAGTGTCTTCACATTTTTCGGTGAACACATTCAGGGTGCTGTAATGAACATCGTTGCAAACTTCATCACCTTCTTTGGTGGCTCTGAATTTGTTATACCAATGGCTATTGTTGGTCTTGTATTAAGTTTCTTCAAGAAAACCCGTAAGTTTGGTATGTCAGTTCTATTTGCGGTTCTTGTAGGTACTTTACTTACAAATCTTGTAATGAAGCCTTTGTTTGCCCGCCCTCGTCCTTATGTTTACTATGCAGATAATCCTCTCTTTATGAGTTGGTATGAATTTGCAGGTGCACATATTGAAAGTGACAAGTCATTCCCATCAGGTCACACAACTGCAGCATTTGAAATCGGTGTTGCACTTTTCCTTGTACTTAACAAGAAGTACAGCTGGATTTTCCCTGTTTTCTCTGCACTTGTCGGTCTTTCAAGAATCTACCTTATGGTTCATTATGTAACTGATGTTCTCGGTGGTGTTCTTGTTGGTACATTTGCAGGTATTATGGGTTACCTTATTATGACTGCAATTATGAAAAACACAAAGATTGCAGAATTTGATTTGATTGAAAAGCTCAAAAAGAAAAAAGCATAAAATACGGTTAAAAAATGTCACCTGTGTCAAAACTTGATACAGGTGATTTTTTATGTATAAAAGAATTGCAATTGCATTTTCTTGTCTTATATTCATATTCGGTCTTTTGATTTCTAATATGGGAATTATTATGCTGAATTCCGGTGTTACACCATCTTCACAAGGCACAAGCACAAAAAGTATTGTTATCTCAACATCAAGAGGTATGATTTATGACACGAATATGAAAAAAATCGTTAATAATGATACAAAAAGTATGACTGTTTGTTTGCCTACACAAAGCGCCTTTAATACCCTGAATAGCAGTCTTGATGATAATCAGTTAAAAGAACTTTATGATAACACAAAAGACGGTAAAATAAGCATTTTTGAGCTTTCTGATACATTTAAAACTTCTTTTATTAAGTCAGCCACAAAAGTTGAACGATATTCAGATAACCAAACCTGTGTGCATCTTATAGGACATCTTAACGAAAACGGTCAGGGAGTAATGGGACTTGAAAAGGCTTATGACAGTTATTTGTCACGATTTAGCGGTGAATTGAAAGCAATCTGGAGTACTGATGCTATTGGTAACATTCTTTTAGGTGAAGGAATAAAATTTGAAAGCAACAACTATTTATCCCCTGCCGGCATTCAACTTACCATAGATATGGATATTCAGAATATTGCTGAAAATTCACTTATTGACAATAATATAGACAAAGGTGCCGTTGTCATACTCAACTCATTTACAAATGAAATCCTCGCAATGGCATCTGTTCCTCAGTTTAATCCTAATAACATTTCTGCCGATATGAGCAGTGAAGACTCACCTTTTATAAATCGTGCAACAACACCATACAGTATTGGTTCTGTATTCAAACCCATTGTATCTGCTTGTGCTTTAGAGAATAATATTCAATTGACTTACGACTGTAAAGGCAGCATAAATATAAACGGTACCACCTTTAAGTGTAATAACAATAATGCACACGGAATTGTTGATATAAATTCAGCAATGGAGCAATCCTGTAACTGTTATTTTATTGCATTGGGACAAAAGCTTAATGCTGATAGTTTTATAAATCTTTGTAGTGATTTTGGTTTTGGTAAGACCTTGGAATTGGCTGATAATTTTAATGCAAAATCAGGGAATTTACCTTCCGCTGACTCAATCAGTTCACCTCAAGCATTGGCAAATATATCCTTTGGTCAAGGTGAAACACTTGCGAGTCCACTACAAATGGCAGTTGCATATTCCTGCTTTGCAAATGGTGGATTTTACAGACCACCAACTCTTATGAAAGGTATTATCGATGAAAACGGAAAAGTTATTCAAAAAGTCAAATTACCTGAAAGTTATAGAGTTTTAAATAAAAGCACAGTGAATAAAATCGACAATATACTTATGAATGTTGTGAAAAACGGTAATGGCAAAAAGGCTTATTCAGAAAACACTGTAAATCACGGCAAAACCGCGACGGCACAAAGTGGTTGGTTTGAAAACGGCAGAGAAATCAACCACACATGGTTCTGCGGATATTTTACAGCTAATGACACCACTTATACCGTCGTAATTTTTAAGGATGATGGCAAATCAGGAGCAAAAGATTGTGCACCTGTTTTCAAGGATATGTCAGAGAAGATTTATAGCATAAAATAAACGAAAAATGAATAAAAATAATTGATTTTACTATTGACAACAGACATAAAAAAATATATAATATTCGAGCAACCGTGTTAAGGGCCAATAGCTCAGTTGGTTAGAGCATCCGGCTCATAACCGGACGGTCCGGGGTTCGAGTCCCTGTTGGCCCACCAAATTCGGTTGTAAGAATATAGGGGTATAGCTCAGTTGGTAGAGCAGCGGTCTCCAAAACCGCGTGCCGAGGGTTCGAATCCTTCTGCCCCTGCCATCAAAAACCGCTTAACATCAACGTTTAAGCGGTTTTTATTTTTTTGTAAAATTCTCAAAAACACGTTTTTCTAAAATTTTTCTAAAATTTCGAAAAATCACAACTTTTTAAAAAGTCGACAATCCCCTATTCAGAGCCATTTTCAGGCCCTTGTTTCAGGGGATTTCTTTTTGAAAAAAATTCTGAAAAAATTCTGAAAGCGATAATCAATCAGATTTTACCCTTTAATCATCAATTCCATTTGTAATCTTTTTAAATGTTAACGACTTTTCAATCATCTCGCCAGTACGGATTTTTGCATTAGAATCCGTATGAGCATAAAAGTTAAGCGTTGTTGATGGTTGGGAATGTCCCAACCAATGCTGAACATCCACAATTGATGCACCATTGCTTATGAGATTTGATGCTGCACTATGGCGTAAATCATGAAGTCGGATGCATGGCAAATGACTTTTCTTCACAATGTCGTGAAAAGTGCTTGTGAGATAGTTAGGCGTGATTATAGAGCCATCCTCCCACACAAAAACCAAATCATTTTCCGCATAACTCTGTGGAAACAGTTTGGAATATATCATCCTGCGTTCTTTCAGAGTCAACAACAAATCTCTCATTGATGGTGTAAGCGGTAGTGTTCTGCAACTGCTTGCATTCTTGGTAGCAGACTTCAGATAGTTTTTCTCATTATGCTGAATCATAGTTCTGCATATAGTAAACTGGTTATTCTCAAAGTCCACCTTATCCCAACAAAGTCCCAAAGCCTCACTCCGTCGCAATCCGTACACCGAAATAAACTGAACAAGAGGTTGAAGGATATGTCCGTCAAAGAGTGATGATAATTCCATAAGCTGAGAGTATGTAAGAAACTGTCCCTCAAACTTTTGAATTTTAGGTAGTCTTGCCAACGATGCAGGATTACTTAAAATCATCTCAAGTCGCAAAGCATCATTCAATGATTTCGAAATGATTCTGTGACAATGTCTGACACTTTGTGGTGAAAGATTTCTTCGTGTTGTGAGAAAATGATAAAAATCTTCAAGATGTCGCACACGAAGTTCAGTTAACTTCATCTTATTGCCTTTGAAATATGGAATGATATGATTCTTCAGCTTTTCCCGATATCCTCTTATGGTCGAAGGCTGAAGCTCGGTGATAGTTTTTTCAAACCAATTCTCAAGATATTCATAGAACATCAGATTTTCAGCCGAAATATTACATCCTTCATGTTCTGCAAGCCACCTGTTCAGCATAGCCTGAGCAGCTTTTTTATTGCCTTTTTCCGACAAATATGTGGATATCCATTTGTTTTTGCGTTTACCAAAGTCATCAATATAATTGATAACCATGTAATATTTTCCGTTCTTAATATGTAGACTTCCTGTCATAATGTTACTCCTTTCTGACAACAATGTCGTCGGTGGAGTCTACTCCAACGGAATGTACGTGTTGCTCTTTTTCTAAATACTCAATTAAATATGCTTTGGGAATACGAATCTGATGCTTTACCCATACGCATTTGAGTTCACCGCTATGAATTAAATCATAGGCAGTATTCTTACCAATCTTGAGTAAAGAGCATAACTCCTTGATTGTAAGAATGTCATCATGTTGATTAAACATAATTCTTTCATGCAAAAAATCTTTGAGGAATAATTATATTATCTCTTAATTTAAAAATTTGTCAAACCACTCAATGAGTGTATTGAATAAATCAGCACTCATTTGAACGCAAAATTTTGTGCAATTTGCATCAAATCAATGCCATTTTACACCCAATTCATTTATTAATGCACAAAACAGTCATTAAAATGTTCATAAATAATTTACAATTTTTATGTTAATCAAATTAAACACCAAACAGATTATTGCAAAAAACACTCTAATAATATCTAATTATTATCTACTAACACAAACACTCTTGAGATTTCATTATCTTATAGTTTAATACTTTAGCGAAAACAAAAATACGCCTATGAAGTTAGAAAGTCAAGTCTAACCTCATAGGCGTTTTACTTTAGTCAACCTTCAAGTTTTGAACCAACAAGCAAAGTTAATAATTTTACACTTTCAACAATTGTTCTATTTTATGAAGCATAGTTTATCTAAATATCGAAGTAAAGAATTTTTTTATTGGATTAAGAATCATTCTGAAGAACGACACAATTTTCTGCCAGAAGGTTTCCTCTTCAATTTCAAAGGTAACGGATGTTTTACCTGAGTAGTTTCCGATGCCTGTGATTTCGGCTGTTGCTGTTCCAACTTCGGTATTATTCTTGTATGTTACAGTATAATCAACACCTTCTGTGAGAGTCTGTTCTCCGTTTGTAACAACAAGTTCCGGCTTGATTTCAGCACCTGTATAAGTCTGATTCTCAACAGGAGCAACAACAACGCTTCCAATGTCTTTTGTAATGATTGTAAAGTTCGCTACACTGGCAAGAACTTTATAAACTCCTTTACCGCTGACAAGAACCTTTGCAGTGCCAACATTTACATTGTCTGAATATTTAACTGTAAAGTCTGTATCTTCAGTAAGCTTTTTATCTGAAACTTTTACATTCACTTTGGGTTCAATTTCTTTGCCTGTATATACTTGATTAGGGATTGCATCGATAATAAATGTGCTGACAGGAATACCTTTACTGAGAGCATATGAGTGAGCATAGGAATTTTCCACGCAGTAGATTGTAAGTGAATCACATCCGTCAAAAGCATCACCTGCAATATCTGTAACAGCAGGAGAAATGACAGCAGTTTCAAGATTTGCGCAGTTTGCGAAGGCAGCAGATTTGATTGTGGTTACATTACCACCCACAGAAAGTGTTTCAAGATTTGCACAGTTTTCAAATGATGAAGCCTCAACCACTTCAAGCTCTGTTGCTTCTTCTTTCTTGTTTTCACCCAACATAACAAGGTTTACGCCTGAGCCTGTAAAACTGTTAGGATAAATTTTCTCTACACCTTTGAAATCAAAATCAGCAAGAAGTGTATCATCTGCAAAAGCATATTCACCAATAAGTTTTACATCGGACTCCCATTCAAAGGTTGTGAGTGAATCACAGCTGTTGAATGCACTTTTCGGAATAAGCTTTACATTTGGTGACATACGCACCTTCACAAGATTGTCACAATCATAAAAGGCTGATTCATCAATATCAAGAACATAATCTGGGATATAAAGTTCAGTAAGAGAATCGCAGTTTTCAAAAGCTGATTTACCAATCATTCTTAAAGACTGAGGAAGTGAGTTTTCTGAAAGTTCGATATTTGAGCCAGAGAATGTACCTTCTTCAATTGAAACAAGATTTTTCGGTAATACAATATTTTCAATTGAACTATTCTCAAAAGCAAATTTTCCTATTTCTGTTACAGAATCAGGAATAACAAGAGCCTTTTCGTAATCAAAATTACTGAAGAAGTAATCAGGGATTCTCTTTACTGTATCACCTATTACAACTTTTTCAATACTACTTTCTGCAAATGGAGAAATGTTTTCATTTTCAGGATAATAAAACTCACAATTTTCAGCATTGAAATATACTGTTGTTATTGTTTTAGGAATAGCGTTTTTACCGAGAGATTTTACATTTTTCGGCACTGTAAATTCAGTAAGGGAAGTACATCCTTCAAATTCCCCTATGCCTATTTCCGTTACAGAATCAGAAACGGTAAGATTTTTAAGCGATGTACAATTTCTGAACGCACTTGTTCCGATAATTTCAACCGAATCAGGTATTACAATAGTTTCAACTGCTTTCTGCTCTGTAAAAACACTATCGGTAAGCATCTTTACATCGTTTCCGATAGTGATATTTTTAAATCCTCCGTTACCCATATTCTGAAAAGCCTCGGTATATGTTAAACCACCGCTGTTTATCAAATGAGGAATATTGTAATAAAGGTCTGTAAGATTTGTAGAACCGAATGCCTGCTTACCTACATATACAAGATTCTTTTCAAGCATTATTTCACCGCTTAATTTTTCACACATGTCAAATGCATAAGCCCCTATTTCCACAAGTGAATCAGGAAAATCGATTGAATTAAGAGATTCGCAATAGCGGAAAGCACTCTTTCCGATTGTCTTCAGATTATCAGAAAGAACTACACTTTCAAGATTTTTACAATTGAGAAATGCGTTTGCACCGATAACAGTAACACTTTCAGGGATAATAATACTTGTCAATGATGTTTCTTCAAAGCATCCTTCGGGGATTTCGGTGAGTTCATCAGAAAAAACAAATGAATCAATCAAGGTTTTTGCAAAAGCACCTGCACCGAGGCTTGTAATTTTTTCACCGCTGACACCGATAGTTTTCAATTTCTCGCATAAGTTAAAGCTATCCTTACCAATTGTATGAAGCTCATCAGAAAACTGTACATTCTCAAGAGCTGTACAATACAAGAAGGCTTCGTCACCTATCTCTTCTACACCGGGTGCAATAACCGTTGTCAGGCTTTCACAGTTTTTAAAAAATGCGTCGGGTATTTTTTTTATGTTTTTGTTGAAGGTTATAGTTTCAAGGCCGTCGCAATCATTAAACGCCTTAGCACCGAAGGAAATGTCCTTTTCTGTGCTGTATTCTAGCTCTTTCATATTTCTGCAATGCTGAAAAGCATACACACCTATTTTTTCAATAGAATCGGGCAGTTTTATATATTCGGCAGGGCAGCTCACCATACCAAGGTGACCAATTTCAGTTACAGGCTTGCCCCCAAGAGTGTCGGGCACAATAAGTGTTCCTGTTTCCTCTCCCATATAATCGGTAACAATCGCATTGTTTCCATTGATAAAGTATCTGAAGTCACCTTCCATGGACCATTCTATTTCATCTCGTGAAGCAAAATAAGTCCAGCCCTTATCCTGATAATTATCAATATATCCCATTCTGTTAATACCGACCAAGCTAATGTAAACGCTCTCAATCGGTTTGTTTTTCACTATAAATGTCTTGGGCCATCTGTATAAAAAAATGCTGAAAGGTGATTCTTCACAATATGTAATTTTTCCCTCCACAAGTATTTCTTCCATCGTTTCACTACCTCTATTAAGGTAGAGAGAATTTTTTTCAAGTCTTACAAAATCGCTTTGGATAGTAACATTTTTCACCTTTGAATACATGAAGGCATTTTCACCGATTGTAAGTTCTTTTCCGTCACCACCATAAAATACTATATCAGTAATCGGCGTGTATGCTATGAATCCCTCTTCTACTTTTTCAAGTTTTTTGCTGGCAATATTTATACTTGATAACGATTTACAAGCATAGAAAGCATATTCTCCGATTTCCTTAAGATTTTCAGAAAATCGTATCTCTTTAAGCTTATAACAACATGAAAAAGCATCAGCTCCGATATATTCTACTGAATCAGGAATATAAACCTTTTCAACATGTTGCAAAGATGTATTAATTATATCCTCTCCTGTATCAAGAAGCCTGCTTCCGTTATGAGTGAAAGAAAACGCATCAAGCCTTCTAACAGGCATACCGTCTATTTCGGATGGTATAGTAATGCTTGTTTCTTGACCTGTGTAATAAAAGATTGTCACTTCATTGTTTTCAACATAGTAAAGATAATTGCCATATGTTTTAAGACTTTCTTCATCTATTAATTTTACCTCTTCATCTTCTTCTGCCGATACATTAAATGAAAATAAATTATCGATTCCCATATTTGCCATTGGTATTGAACTGAAAAGCATCATAATAACGATAGCTATTGATAATATTTTCTTAAAAGTTTTATTCATAAATTTATCCACCTTTCCTTTGGAATAGCTTATAAGCACTGTATCCTACAAAACATTTTATTCTTTGAATATCATAAATGAACAGGACACGGTTTTATATTTAATCGTTACCATAACCTTTTCTTCTGTTTCATCAGAAAAATCATCAAAAGTCAGAATGTAATCCTTCTCGAAAATTTCTTTTTCTGTACCATCACTGAATACGGCAAATACCCGCATATCTTTTAAATCAATTTTTGTTAAATCATCCGATGTGAATGTAAAGTCATCAGGGAATAATGCATAAACGGATGAAAGCAATGCTGTGTTTTCCGTATTGATAACACGGACATTAAATGATTCTTCAAGACCTCCGTATTTAATGGTTACTGTTTCATAACCGGCTTTTGTGCCGAAGGTTGGAGATGCTAAAATTTCATATTGACCGGATGACAACTTTTGTGAATTATCGTCTGAATAGGAAATAACAACTGTAAGTCCGTTCAGATTAAGGCTTTCACCAACCTTATATTCCTGTTTGAAAGAATCAGATAATAAAAGTTCAATTTTTTTCGCCTGAGGTACTGCCTGCTGTGAAACTGTTTCTGTTTCAGGCTTTTCAGTGGTTGTTTCTTCGCTTGACTTCTCTGTTGTCATCTCATGTGTAAACAGATTCTGTACCCAATTTGATGCGGATTTAATCATATTGACATCAGTGGTTTTTTCAACAGTTGTATTAAGCGTCGTAACTGCCACAACTACAGCACAGGCTGCTGCAACAATTCTCAAGAAACTGTTTTTCTTTGTAA
>CALCTT010000058.1 GCA_937906895.1 uncultured Clostridia bacterium
TATCAAGACCGATAAAGCCTGAATCCCATGTATAGAATGAATCCCAACGCTTACCCGGTGTATGGTGAACAATGTATTCACCATTTCGGTAAAGCGGATAAACAGTATTCTGAAAAACTGTTGCACGGAGAATTCTGTTTGAAAATTCATAAGTTTTTCCTGATTCGTTCAAGTCGAATTTTTCAAGAGAGTTGTAAGCTTTTTCATAGATTTTTTCATATTCTTCAATTGTCTTGTATTCCGTTTCACCGAATGATAAAACTGCATATTCAATATGCTCTGTATGAGGCTCTACATAAAGAGTATAAACTACTGTGTTATGATAAAAACCCTCATCACTATGTTTTTCGGAGAATGAGCCTGAAAATGTTTCCAACATATTCTGAAAGCTTTCGTCAGGCTGTGAAATTCTTGCAGTAGGACTATCTTCAAGGCATCCTGTATTAAAATCACGGAAACGAGTAACATCATTAAATGTTCTTACATAGAAATTACCATCGACACCATCATATTTATAACTTGCAAGCTTACCGATGTCGCAGGATTTTGTTTCGATTTCAGGATAGAAATTATGTTTCTTTGACTCAACAGAAACACTTTCACCATTTTCTGTAACACAAAGGAAGTCGAACTCAATTCCACCTGTACCACATGAAATAAGCTCAACATTTTCGCTGTTAAACGGAATTGACAAAATATTAAAATTATCAGCAGATGTGAATGTGATATTTTCGCCGTTCAAAGTCCATTCGCTGTCTTTATTGTCAGTTGTACGATAACGGATATTAAGTACAGGCTTTGAAAATTCGGAAACGCCATTTATTACATAAGTAATTCTGTCCCCTGCTTCTTCACCAAGTCGTGGACATTTTGGCAAAATGTAACGGTTACAATCTCTGTCACCAAGACCTATATGATATGTAAAACCGTCGTCAAAAAACTCGCCTTTTTTCATTGCATCAATAACCTGCTTATCCCAAGGACGAACAGTATTGTAATCATAAGATTTGTAATCGAGTGCTTTTATGAAAATATTCTTTTCAGGCAACACAGGTGTTGTTGCATAGACATTCGGGTATTCAATTGCTGAAAAGAGATTTAAGAGGCAAATCTGAGTAATATCTGTATTATTCACAAACTTTGTGCGGACAAGAACGCTGTCGCTACTGAGCTTTGTAAAGGACACATCAGCATAGACCTTGTCCTTCCATTCAAGGTCATAACGATATGAATAAAATGAATAGTCCGCTTTTGCCTCCCAAGGATGAACACCAACGGGAACAGTCACATTAGGGACTCTTGAATCAGCATTTTCAACTGCAGGACTTACTACGCAGTCGAAACGCACTCCGCCCTCTGTTTGATGGTCAACAATTCGTGAAATACCGCTGTATTTCTTTGAATATGGTCCCCAATTACCTAAATGTTCATACATTTTTTCCAATACTTTGCTCATAGTAAATACCTCGTGTAAAAATATGGAAATATTATACCAGATATTGTGGTGTTTTTCAATAAAGAATACATATATTTGTTGAGATTCTTGCGCTTCTCAGAATGACAGAAAATCTATAAATTGGAGATTGTCTGTTAAGTGCAAAATGCAAAACGCAAAGTGCAAAGTGTCGGAATTGCGTTGCAATTATAAATATTAAAAAATGGGATTGGTTGTAGGGGCAGGTCTCTGTGCCTGCCCGTAGTTAACATAGATTTTTTCGGTCGGGCACGGAGACCCGACCCTACAGAGTATTCTGTTCTATATGAATCATCCTAACAAATTATAATTTGTGTATCATTAAAAAGGCAGGTGTGGAAGAATCCCTCCACCGCTAACGCGGTCCCCCTCCCTTTAACAAGGGAGGCTTTACCACTACGCGACTGCCTTGCGGCATACCGTCGCACATGGACGAACCGAGTTCGAGTCTCTCGACATAAAAGAATAAAACCCACACATCAAATGATGTATGGGTTTTATTGGCGCAGAAGGAGAGACTCGAACTCTCGCACCGGTTTCCCGGCCTACGCCCTTAGCAGGGGCGCCTCGTCACCAACTTGAGTACTTCTGCAAGCGTAACGTGTTTAGCGTTATTTAATTAAAAAGCGGGCTGTAAAAACTTACAACCCGCATCTGGCGGAGAGAGTGGGATTCGAACCCACGGTACGTTGCCGTACGACGGTTTTCAAGACCGTTCCGTTATAACCACTTCGGTATCTCTCCGTATTGGGCTTGATTATAATATCACAAATAAACACCGTTGTCAAGAACTTTTTTCACAAATTTTTAAAGGACTTGCAAACTTTATTTGAATATCTGCATATATTCCCTTGAGGTGTTCTTATGTTATTATCATTGTTACAAAGTTTATCGACCAATATTCTCTATTTTATGCTCCATTTATCTTCTGCAAATTCTTTCCCGAAGCCTTTGAGTGCAAAAGAGGAACAGGAAGAGCTTATAAAATTTCACACACTCGGGGATATAAATGCAAGAAATCGGCTTGTTAATCACAATATGCGACTTGTGGCTCATATTATAAAAAAATACTATTCTAACTATTCTGACCAAGAGGATATAATTTCGATTGGTACAATAGGACTTATAAAAGCCATAAACACATTTGACTACACAAAAGGTACACGACTTGCTACCTATGCTTCAAGGTGTATTGAAAATGAGATTTTCATGCATTTTCGCACACGGAAAAAGAATGCACAGGAAATTTCAATGGATGAGCCTATCGATACAGACAGCGAGGGTAATCCCCTCACCTTTACTGATATTATTTTCAGCACGGAATCTGTTTTTGATGATGTAGAACTTAAAATGCAGACGGAAAAGCTTTATTCATACATTGGTGAAATAAAAGACCAAAGAAAAAAGCAAATTCTCATAATGAGATATGGGCTGTATGACACAGAGCCGTTGACACAAAGAGAGATTGCTGAAAAACTGGGTATTTCTCGTTCTTATGTATCAAGAATCGAAACAAAAGCACTTGAAGAGCTTCGTGAGTTCTTTGAAGTATAATAAAAATGGCGTGGTCAAGATACAAATCAAGACCTCGCCTTATTTTTTACATATTCAGATTATTTCTTTTTCTTACCAAAGAAGCCTTTTTTCTCTTCACCAAGGTTTTCGGCTGCACCAAATTCCATAGCAAGTTGTTTAATGAGTTCACTCTGTTTATCAGTAAGCTTCTTTGGAATATCAACGATAATTCGTACAAGCTGGTCACCTTTTCCGATGCCACCACGACTCTGAATACCACGACCACGAAGCTTGAACACATCTCCCGGTTGAGTACCTGCAGGAACGGAATACTCGACTTTGCCGTCAAGTGTAGGAACCTGAATTGTGCAACCCAATGCAACCTGCATAAATGTGAGATGAACATCACACCATACGTTATATCCGTCACGCTCAAAAATAGGATGCGGACGAACATTAACAACGATATTAAGGTCACCTGCCGGACCACCATTGACGCCCTTATTGCCCTGACCACGAACGGTCAAAATCTGACGGTCATCCACACCTGCAGGAATGTTAATGTCAAGCTTTGCACTCTTACGAACTCGACCTGCACCGTTACACTTCTTACATGGCTTTTCAATAACAGTTCCTCTGCCGTTACAATGTGAACAAGGTTTTGATGACTGAATCACACCAAAAGGTGTTCTCTGCTGAACAGTTACCTGACCACGACCGTGACATTCAGGACAGGTCTTTGGTGATGTACCACTCTGACAACCGTTTCCGTTACACTCGTCGCAAGTTTCAATTCGCATTGTATCTATTGAACGAGAACAGCCTTTTGCAGCCTCTTCAAATGAAATTGTAATACTTGCCTGTGTATCGCTACCACGCTGTGGTGCATTAGGATTTGCTCGTGAGCCACCGCCAAAGCCACCGAAACCGTTACCGAAAATTGAGCCGAAAATGTCGCCTAAATCGAAATCCATTCCGCCAAAGCCACCACCGTAGCCACCTTGACCTGCACCATAGTTAGGGTCAACACCTGCGTGACCAAATTGGTCATATCGTGCTTTTTTCTCACTATCGGAAAGAATTTCATAGGCTTCATTTGCCTCTTTGAACTTTTCTTCAGCCTCTTTATTATTGGGATTTAAGTCGGGATGATATTTTTTTGCAGCCTTACGATAAGCCTTTTTTATTTCATCATCTGATGCTGATTTATCAACACCGAGCACCTCATAATAATCTCTTTTTTCTGCCATAAGTATCTCCAAATAATAGGGATTACGGACAGACCCTTATGAGTCTGCCCGTTTATTAATAAATTAGTTTACATCCTTGAAGTCAGCATCATAGTAGCCGTCGCCATTTGGTGCTGCACCTGCATTAGGGTCATAACCTGCATTCGGGTCGTATCCTGCACCAGGATTTGCACCACCCTGAGCTGCCTGAGCCTGTTTGTAGAGTTCTTCTGAAATCTTATAGAAAGCCTGTGTAAGTTCTTCCTGCTTTGACTTGATAAGTTCTGTATCTTCAC
>CALCTT010000059.1 GCA_937906895.1 uncultured Clostridia bacterium
TCTCAACTACCCACCCGGCGAAATTGTAGTACCGGTGAAGATGCCGGTTACCCGCAGCAAGACGGAAAGACCCCATGGAGCTTTACTGTAACCTGATATTGGGTTTCGGTATTTTATGTACAGGATAGGTGGGAGACTATGAAGCATGGACGCCAGTTCATGTGGAGTCGTCCTTGGGATACCACTCTTAAGATACTGGAATTCTAACCTGCGGCCATGAATCTGGTCGGGGGACATTGTCAGGCGGGCAGTTTGACTGGGGCGGTCGCCTCCAAAAAGGTAACGGAGGCGCTCAAAGGTTAGCTCAGCACGGACGGAAACCGTGCCCCTGAGTGTAAACGCAAAAGCTAGCCTAACTGCGAGGATGACGGTCCGAGCAGTAACGAAAGTTGGAGTTAGTGATCCGGCGGTATGTGAGTGGAAATGCCGTCGCTCAACGGATAAAAGCTACCCTGGGGATAACAGGCTGATCTCCCCCAAGAGTCCACATCGACGGGGAGGTTTGGCACCTCGATGTCGGCTCATCACATCCTGGGGCTGAATTCGGTCCCAAGGGTTCGGCTGTTCGCCGATTAAAGTGGTACGCGAGCTGGGTTCAGAACGTCGTGAGACAGTTCGGTCCCTATCTGTCGTGGGCGCAGGATATTTGAGGAGCGCTGTCCCTAGTACGAGAGGACCGGGATGGACGCACCGCTGGTGCATCGGTTGTTCCGCCAGGAGCACGGCCGAGCAGCTAAGTGCGGATTGGATAAACGCTGAAAGCATCTAAGCGTGAAGCCATCTCCAAGATAAGATTTCCCATAGCATAAGCTAGTAAGACCCCATGTGGACTACATGGTTGATAGGCTGGAGGTGTACGCACGGTGACGTGTTTAGCTTGCCAGTACTAATAGGTCGAGGGCTTGACCATTATGCTTAGGTTCTACAAAAGTACAATTTCTCAAAATGATGACAATATTCATCACCTAATCTTTGTTCAGTTTTCAGGGTACATACTTAAAGACCTTCAATCGAAGGTCTTATTTTTTTTGCCATTTTACCATATTGAAATGTATGTTATCGGATGATATAATAAGTTTGTATATTGTGTATTTATATTGGAGTATAAATTATGATTAGAGAAGCAAAAATAACTGATTATGTCGAATTACAAAAATTGTCTTTTGAAGATTTAGGATATGAGTGCGATGCAGAACTTGTAAAAACAAGATTAGAAAACCTTGATTCCAACAATGAATGTGTTTTTGTTGCTGATGTTAATGGTAATGTTGTTGGCTATGTTCATATTATAAAATTTAACACCTTGTATTATAAGAGTATGGCAAATATTCAGGGTATGGTTGTTTCTAAAGAATACCAACGAAAAGGTTATGGCAAGGAGCTTATGAACGCTGCGGAGAATTGGGCAAGAGAAAGAAATATTGAAATGGTAAGACTTAATTCAGGTTTTGTTCGACCTGAGGCTCATGAATTTTACCGTGCAATTGGTTATTGCAACGAAAAAGAACAAATCAGATTTATGAAACAATTATAAAAAACTATTTGTTTTATAATTCGGAGTTTATCGAAGATAAATGAATACCCATTGGCATCACGGTAGGGCGGGGTCTTGACCCCGCCGAAAGTCAATACACAAACCAACTTTTTATTGTGTAATGTTATAATTTACTTAATCGATTATTATTTTGAGGTATTATTGTATGATTATTCTCATAACAGGTGCATCTCATACAGGAAAAACTGTCCTTGCACAAAAATTACTTGAGAAATATAAGTATCCATATTTGTCAATTGACCATTTGAAAATGGGTTTAATCAGAAGTGGCAACACTGACCTTACTCCAATGAGTGATGATAAGGCCCTTGCTGAATATCTTTGGCCGATAATCCGTGAGATGATTAAAACTGCCATTGAAAATAAGCAGAATCTTATTGTTGAAGGTTGTTATATTCCATTTGATTGGAAAAGTGATTTTTTAGAGAATTATCTTGATAATATTAAGTACTATTGCCTTGTAATGAGTGAAAATTATATATTGAATCATTTTGATGATATTAAAAAGTACGCAAATGTGGTTGAAAATCGCTTGTTTGATGATTGCACAATAGAAAATATTTTAAAGGATAATGCAGATGTCTTATATCTAGTAAATAAGCACAACTTGAACTATTATTTGATTGACGATAAGTATGATATCAACATTGATTTATAAAAAGGTGTTATTATGAGTGTTAAATTATTCTTTGAAGCATTAATTAAGTTTTCGTTAGGTACTATTCTTGTTGGGGTATTAATTTTTTTACCTGCAGGTACATTTTCATATTTTAATGGTTGGTTGTTGATGGGGATTCTTTTTATTCCGATGTTTCTTGCAGGAATTGTTATGATGTTCAAGAACCCTTATTTATTAAAAACACGACTTGATGCCAAAGAAAAACAAAATGAACAAAGTCTTGTAGTAAAACTCAGTGGCCTTATGTTTTTGGCAGGTTTTATTGTGGCAGGATTAGGATTTAGATTTAACTGGTTTGTGTTACCAAAAAGTATTTCAATTGGTGCTGCAGTAGTATTTCTTTTTGCTTATGTTCTTTATGCAGAAGTTTTAAGAGAGAACACATATCTTAGTCGTACTATCAAAGTTCAGGAAAATCAAAAAGTTATTGATACAGGATTGTATGGTATTGTAAGACATCCAATGTATAGTGTAACATTGCTTTTGTTCTTATCAATGCCTCTTGTGTTAGGCTCAATTTATTCTTTCATTGTTTTTCTTGTTTATCCGATTATAATTGCAAAGAGAATTAAACACGAAGAAGAATTTCTGGAAAAAGAGCTTTCAGGATATTCTGAGTATAAACAAAAAGTGAAATATCGTTTAATTCCGTTTATATGGTAATATGTTATCCTCTCTAAAAAGCGATGATTTTCTTTTATCTCAATCAACAAATTCCCATTATTTTGTTGTTGTTTGTTTTTGTAAATATAAGTAAAATTAAACTATAAATGATAAGTATGCTCAAAAAAAATAAAAATTTTTGAAATGTGGTGATTATTATGATTAATAATAAAGTTAAATATCCGGTTGTTTTTGTTCACGGTATGTTTGGTTGGGGAGAAAACGAAGGTATCAACAAATTCATTCCTTATTGGGGTGCTACAACAGGAAGCATTATAGAATATCTTTTAAGAAATTCTGTTGAGTGCTATTCTGCATCAGTAGGTCCAATGTCAAGTGCCTGGGACCAGGCTTGTGAATTGTATGCTCAGCTTATGGGTACAACAGTTGATTATGGTGAGTATCATTCCCGAAAATTTGCTCACAAGAGATTTGGTCGTACTTATGAAAAGCCATTGTTCGATAATTGGAATGAGGACAATAGAGTTCATTTAATCGGACATAGCTTTGGTGGTAATTCAATCAGAATGTTGGCACATCTCCTTAAATACGGTGCACCTGAAGAGGTGAGACTGAGTGGAGATAATGTTTCACCATTGTTTCTTGGTGGACAAGATAACCTTATCCAAAGTATTACAACAATCTGCTCTCCGCTTAACGGTACAGATGCTTATGAAACAGCAAACAGATATAAATTGATTTATCCTTTAAAATTTTTAGCTTTGAATTATGCCAATATTTTCAGCAGAACAAGGTTGCAAGGAAATTTAGTGGATTTCCACCTTGAGCAATTTGGCGTTAATGATACACCGAATTTTGAGGACAGAAAAAAGTTTGTTGAATCATTCAGAGCTATGAATAAGAATAATGATAATATTCAGTATGATATGTCTGAAAAAGGTGCTGAAATTATAAATACAAGAGTCGATATTGTGCCTTCTATATACTATTTTTCATATTCATATAACTCTGTTGAAAAGGATTGGAAAGGTAACTTAACTCCTGAAAATATAGATTTCCGTTTTCTGAAATCAACATCTAAGCTTATGCTTCGCAATGACAGGAAAATCGGCAAAGATACAATTGGTAACGACGGATTAGTCGATGTTACTTCTGCCATGTATCCGAAGGATGAGCCATTTAAGCATTACAATGAAAATGAAAAGCCTGAATCAGGTGTGTGGAATGTTATGCCAACACGAAAAGGTGACCATGGTACACCAATAGGTCTTTTTGCTGACACAGAAGAAACACATAAGTTCTATGATGAATTAATGAGCATATTATCATCAATTGAATAATTTATTTAATGTGATATAATAAAAAAGTGTAAAGTCAACACAGTATTAAATTCCTGTTGTTCAAATAATCTCCTTGATAGGGTAAACTAAAATTACAATAATAAAGGAGGTTCATTAAATGGACACAGATAAAATTTTAGCAGAATCAATTGCAAAGGAATATGCACCAAAGGACAGCTCGAAAATTGTCGCATTGAAAAAATTGGACAGAAAAGCAAAAATGCCCGCAACTGTTTTCGCTTACACTTTCGGAATTATCTCTTCGCTTGTTGCCGGTACAGGTATGTGCCTTGCTATGCAGGTAATCGGTAGCGGTACTGTGGCAATGGTTATAGGCATTATCGTTGGTATAATCGGTTTTGTCGGCTGTGGCGTAAATTATCCTATTTACAAGAAAATGCTTGAAAAAGACAAGTCAAAGTATGCTTTTGAAATAGTAACTCTTGCCCGTGAAATCAGTGATAAATAATCTTAAAACAAAAGTGCAAGGAGGAGCAGAATGAATAAATTTGAAAGTAAATATTTTAATACTGCTGTAAAAATGGACCTTGCATTGATTTCATTACTTAAAAAGAAGCAATTTGAATATATAACAATAAGTGAATTGTGTAATGAAGCGGGAGTAAATCGTTCAACCTTTTATCTTCATTATGAAAATATAGGTGATTTGCTTAACGAAACTGCAAAATATTTAATAGATGATTTTGTTTCATATTTTACAGCTACTAAAGATAGTTTCAGTTTTGATTTTTCCACTAGTGAAAGAGAGCAACTGAATTTCATCTCCGATAAATACCTTATTCCTTACCTTACTTATATAAAAGATAACAAGGAAGTATTTGCGACTCTTATATCAAACGTAAAATCACTTGGATTTGACAAAACTTACGAAAGAATGTTTGAAAGTATTTTCAATCCTATTCTTAAAAGGTTCAATTATCCTGAAGAAGACCGCAGATATATTATGATGTATTATCTTAACGGTATTACCGCTATCAACAATGAGTGGTTAAAAAACAATTGTGACAGACCTGTAGAGGAAGTTGCAAATATTGTGAAATCTTGTATTTTAGGACTGGATAACAAATTGCTCAATAAAGATATATAAGTTTAAATATATAACGACGGAGTCTTAATCAGATTCCGTCTTTTTTAATGTTTAAATTATAATTTGTCGGGATGTTTCAAATTCAATGATGTCCGGTAGGGCGGGGGCTTGCCCCCACCGAAAAGTAACATATAAACTGACACATCGTCCCGTTTGGGTTTAATGGTAACTTATTGCGGGCGGATGTGGGCATCCGCCCCTACGAATTGTGCTCGACAAACTCCAATTTGTTATACAACATTTACAACCCTTGTACTTAATTTGTGCAAGGGATTTTATTTATTGTTCAATAATCTATCACAAAACTATTGCAACGACTTTTGTTTTTTGTTAAAATATTACCATAATGGCAAAGGATGTGATATTTTATGAAAGCTATTGTTGGTGGCAAAATTATTCTTAAAGACAGAATTGTGGAAAACTGTGCTTTGCTTTATACAGATAAAATAGAAGGAATTATTTCCAAAAACCTTGTCCCTGATAATGCAGAAATCATTGATGCTGACGGTGGGTATGTTGCTCCGGGTCTTATTGATTTGCACATTCACGGTTATCTTGGCAAAGATGTCTGTGACGGTGAGGAGGAGAGTATCCGTACTATCTCAAAAGGACTTCTCGCTAACGGTGTAACAGGTTATCTTCCTACAACTATGACAGAGGATATGGCTGTTATCCGTAAGGCACTTGAAACCTGTCGTGATTTAATGGAAGAAAGCAAAACCTGGGACGGAAGTACAATTCTCGGTTGTCACGCTGAAGGTCCGTTTATCAGCGAAAGCAAAAAGGGTGCTCAGGATGCAAAATATATCCTTAAACCTGATGCTTCTTTCGTAAAGGAATATAAGGATGTTATCAAAACAATCACACTTGCACCTGAATGTGATACAGAGGATTTTGGGGCAATTCGTGAAATCTGCCGTGATACAGATGTGGTGATTTCAATGGGACACACATCTGCTGATTACGAAACTGCAATGGCAAGTATCAATGCAGGTGTTAAGCATACAACACATCTTTTCAATGCTATGACTCCGCTTACTCATCGTGGTCCGGGTGTTGTTGGTGCAGCACTTAATGGCGATGTAAGTGCAGAACTTATTGTTGATACTGTCCATGTGAATTCATCACTTTATAATATGCTTTGGAAACTTAAAGGCAGAAAGCTTTGCTTTATTACTGACTGCTTACCTGCAGGTGGACTTCCTGTTGGTGAATATTCTTTAGGCGGTCAGAAGATTTTCTATGACGGTACAATCTGTAAGTTAGAGGACGGCACAATCGCCGGTAGCGTGTTGCAGATTAATAAAGGTGTATGGAATGTTTATACAAATTCAGATATTCCGCTTTATGAATGTGTAAATTGTGCATCTCTTAACCCAGCAACAGTTCTTGGTATAGATGATACAAAAGGCTCACTTGAAACAGGTAAAGATGCTGACATTATAATTACAGATAGTCAGTTCAACATAAAGAAAACTATTATCGGAGGAGAAGTGAAATATGAATCTTAAAGTTAAAGCAAAATTAGACCCAAAATTCCAGCCATTATCAGTTGTTGTTCGTGATATGCGTGAAGCAACTAAAGAAAATGGTCAGGATGTTATCGTTGCAATCGAAAGAAACAAGGGACAAATCAGTACATATAAAACAAGAATTTATCCTGACGGCACAGGTCATGACGAAGAAAACTTCCGTTTTATTGAACGAATCGTAAAATCACTTTTGTGGATTGCAGGCGGTTATAAGGTTTTTATAGCAGGTAGTGAAGTTGTAGGTAATAAAATCAAGGAAGCATATACTCCAAATGGTATTCGTGCATTTGACGAAGATTATATGGCAGGGGTTTTTGAACATCCTTTTGAAGTTGTTTCTTGTTCATTAGAAGAAGCTCCTGAAGAATATTATATTGCTGAATCAGTTGGCAGACACCTTGACGGTTGCCGTATCGGTTTTGATGCAGGCGGTAGTGATAGAAAAGTAAGTGCTGTTATTGACGGTGAAAGCGTATATTCTGAAGAAGTTGTATGGTTCCCAAAACTCAATTCTGACCCTGAATATCACTATCAGGGAATCCTTGAAGCAATGAAAACTGCAGCGTCAAAAATGCCAAGAGTTGATGCTATCGGTGTTTCATCAGCAGGTGTTTATATTGAAAACAGAACAATGGCAGCATCACTTTTCCTTAAAGTAGGCAAAGAAGATTTTGATAAGAGAATCAAGAACATCTATCTTGATGTTGCAAAAGAAATAGGTGAGGACATTCCTGTTGTTGTTGCAAATGACGGTGATGTAACTGCTCTTGCAGGTGCTATGGACCTTAATGACGACTCTGTTCTCGGTATCGCAATGGGTACAAGTGAAGCAGGTGGCTATATCGACCAGCAGGGCAATATTACAGGTTGGCTTAACGAACTTGCATTCGTTCCTTGCGACTTTAATGAGGAAGCAATGGTTGACGAATGGTCAGGTGACTACGGTTGTGGTGTTAAGTATTTCTCACAGGACGGTGTAATCAAACTTGCTCCTTATGCAGGAATCGAACTCGACGAAAGCCTTTCTCCTGCAGAAAAACTTAAGGTAGTTCAAGGTCTTATGGAAAAAGGTGACCAGAATGCTGCTGATATTTATGATACAATCGGTGCTTATTTTGGTTATGCAATCGCATATTACAGCGAATTCTATGACATCAAACACGTTTTGATTATGGGTAGAGTTACATCAGGACAGGGTGGACAGATTCTTCTTTCTCGTGCACAGGAAGTTCTTGATGTTGAATTCCCTGAACTTGCAAAGAAAATTGAACTTCATATTCCTGACGAAAAATCTCGTCGTGTAGGTCAGTCAGTTGCAGCAGCAAGCTTACCAAAAATCAACTAAAATCGAATATATAACGGTAGGGCGGGGTCTTGACCCCGCCTTTGTTGATTTTATCGCACAAATTATAATTTGTCGGGGAAAAAGCGCCCCTTGTCAAAGGGGAGAGGGCCACGAAGTGGCGAGGGGATTCCTGTTGCTTCGTAATGAATCCCTCCACCGCTAACGCGGTCCCCCACATTACTCGCCTACCGGCTCAGACAGCGCTAATTCAGCATCCACCGGATGCTCGCGCCCTTTAACAAGGGAGGCAGTTCTGTTCGATAAACTCCAATTTGTAAAACAAAAAATAACCCTCGTACTTTTGTTGTACGAGGGTTTGCTATTATTATTTAATTTGTATTCAGGATTAATAAACACCCTGCTGGAGCATTGCTTCTGCAACCTTTTCAAAACCTGCAATATTAGCACCTGCGATAAGGTCATAACCAAGTCCGTAACGAGCAGCAGCTGCAACTGAAATATCGTAGATATTCTTCATTGCACTCTTGAGCATTTCGTCAACCTTTTCTGCTGTCCATGCAAGTCTCTGACTGTTCTGGCTCATTTCAAGACCTGAAACGCAAACACCACCTGCATTAACTGCCTTTGATGGAGCAACGATTACGCCATTTTCAAGGAAGTATTCAATAGCTTCTGCAGTTGTTGGCATATTAGCAACTTCAATGTAGAATTTAGTACCGTTAGCAACGATTTTCTTTGCTTCTTCAAGTGTAACTTCATTCTGTGTAGCACATGGAAGAGCAATATCAACCTTAACACCCCAAGGCTTTTGTCCTGGGAAGAATTCTGCACCGAATTTATCAGCATAATCTTTTGCTCTGTCTCTACCTGATGCACGCATTTCAAGAAGATAGTTAATCTTTTCTTCTGTCACGATACCGTCTTTGTCATATACATATCCGTCAGGACCTGAAAGTGTAAGAGGAATACCGCCAAGTTCTGCAATCTTCTTAATAGCACCCCAAGCAACGTTACCGAAACCTGAAACTGCAAATGTCTTACCTGCGATTTCTTCGTTTTCGTGCTTAAGAACTTCGTTTGTGTAGTAAATTGCACCATAACCTGTTGCTTCAGGACGAACAAGTGAACCACCGTATGCAAGGCCTTTACCTGTGAGAACACCGTTTTCAAAACAGCCCTTGATTCTCTTGTACTGACCGAAGAGGTAACCGATTTCCTTACCGCTAACACCGATGTCACCTGCAGGAACGTCAAGACTGTCACCGATATGACGCTGAAGCTCTGTCATAAATGCCTGACAGAATCTCATAATTTCTCCGTCACTCTTACCAACAGGGTTAAAGTCAGAACCACCTTTAGCACCACCCATAGGAAGACCTGTAAGTGAGTTTTTAAATGTCTGTTCAAAACCAAGGAAATAAACGATACTTGCATTTACACTTGGGTGGAAACGAAGACCACCTTTGTAAGGACCGATAGCAGAGTTGAACTGTACACGGAAACCACGGTTAACCTGTGTCTGACCGTTATCGTCAATCCAAGCAACTCTGAAGTTTACGCTTCTTTCAGGTTCAGCCATTCTGCCTAAAATATCATATTTTTCATATTCAGGATGAGCTTCAACTACTTTTTCAAGTGAGCTGTAAACTTCCTTAACACACTGAAGAAATTCAGGCTTTTTTGCATCACGCTCTTGTACTCTTGCGAGAACATTTTCAATATAACTATTCATAAAAGAGAGCCTCCTTTAAAATTATGCAAAAATAATATCATAAACTGAGTGCTTTTTTCAATTAACAATATTGAAAAATATACACCTATTTCAGCACTTTAATTTGTTAAAAATGACAAAACATAACTACAGAAATTCATTTTTGACTACTTTTCCTGCATTTTCATATTAATTTTGCAGGAAATTATGTATAATGGCTTCATAAAATTGCAAAATAACAAATCTATATTGTGAATTTATACAAATTGACAAAAACATATATGTTTGATAAAATTATAAGGATAAAATATTAAAGATGGTTTAGTTATGCAAAAGTTTATTTCAAACAGTACAGAAGATACAATTGAATTAGGCAGTAAACTTGCAAGTACCCTTAAAGGTGGAACAGTTGTTGCGTTTTTTGGTGGCCTTGGTATGGGTAAAACAGCCTTTACACGAGGAATGGCAAAAGCACTTTGTGTCCGTGAAGAGGTTAGTAGCCCTACATTTGCTATCGTAAATGATTATGGCGGAAATCCACCTTTGTATCATTTCGATATGTATCGTGTTGAAAGTTGGGATGACCTTTATTCAAGTGGTTTTTTTGACTTCTATGAAGCAGGCGGAATTCTTGCTGTTGAATGGAGCGAAAACATCGAAAATGCGTTACCTGAAAATACAATAAGAGTATCAATTCAGCGTGGTGAAACCGATAATCAGCGTATAATTACTATTGACGGAGGCGTTGAAATATGAAAATCTTATCACTTGATTCTTCATCAGTTACTGCTTCCGTTGCTATAACTGAAAACGGTAGAATTTTATCAGAAAAATTTATTAATAACGGACTTACACATAGTCAGACATTAATGCCATTAGTGGAAGATGTTTTGGGTGAAAGCGGAGTTTCAATCAAGGATATTGACTTGTTTGCAATTACAAACGGACCCGGTTCATTTACAGGTGTAAGAATCGGCATCGCATCCGTTAAAGGTATGGCAGATGCTCTTAATAAAAAATGCTTTGCAGTATCAACACTCGAAGCAATAGCAGAGCCACTAAAAAATGATGATGTTATTGCTTGTGCTGTAATGGATGCAAGATGCAATCAGGTTTATACAGCTTTGTTTAACCTCGGTAACCGACTTTGTGAAGATAAAGCAGTCTTAATCGACGAACTTGGTGAAGAACTGAAACAATACGATAAAAAAGTTGTGTTCATCGGTGACGGCTCAGTTTTATGTTATGAAAAACTTCACGAAATTATCCAAAATTGTGAAATCGCAGACGAAAATATTCGTTATATTCATGGTTCAAGTGTTGGTTTTGTAGCAGAAACAAAAATTAAAAATGGTGAAGAACCAATAGAGTCAGCAAATCTTGTTCCTTTTTATCTGAGATTACCTCAGGCAGAAAGAGAGCTTAACAATAAGAATTCATTGAAAAAGGAGAATATAAAATGATAGCTTTAGGTGCAGACCACGGTGGGTTTGAATTAAAAGAGGCAATAAAAAAACACCTCGATGAAAAAGGTGTTGAGTACATTGATTGCGGTACATATTCAGCAGAGTCAATTGACTATGCTCCAATTGCAAAAGCAACTTGTGAAAAGGTGACAAGTGGCGAATGTGAAAAAGCAATTCTCTGTTGCGGAACAGGTATTGGTATTTCAATGGCAGCAAATAAGGTAAAAGGTATCCGTGCTGCTTGTTGTTCAGATTATTTCAGTGCGAAATTAACAAGAATGCACAACGATGCAAATGCTCTTTGTATGGGTGGCCGTGTTGTTGGTGTAGGTCTTGCTTTGGAGCTTGTTGATGTTTTCCTTGAAACTGAATTTGAAGGTGGACGTCATCAGAGAAGAATTGACCAGATTATGGACATAGAAAATTCATAAAAAATCTTGTAAATTGTAAAATATAGGTATATAATATTTAAGATAACATAACCAAGAAAATTTGGGGGAATAAAAAATGGCAAATATTATTATTACTAACCATCCACTTATTCAACATAAGCTCACTCTTTTAAGAGATAAGAATACAGGCTCAAAGGAATTCAGAGCACTTGTTTCTGAAATCGCAACTCTTATGTGCTATGAAGCAACTCGTGACCTTCCACTTGTAGAGGTTGAGGTTGAAACTCCTGTTGCTATTGCAAAAACAAAGGTTATTTCAGGTAAAACACTTGCATTCGTTCCTATTCTTCGTGCAGGTACAGGTATGCTTGACGGTGTTCTTTCACTTGTTCCATCAGCTAAAGTTGGTCATATCGGTATGTACAGAGATGAAGAAACAGCACTTCCTGTTCCTTATTACTGCAAACTTCCATCAGATATTGAAGAGCGTGAAGTAATCGTTCTTGACCCAATGCTTGCAACAGGTGGTTCAGCAATCGATGCAATTAATCAGATTAAGACATTTAAACCAAAGTCAATCAAGTTCATGGGTATTATTGCTGCTCCTGAAGGAATGCAGGCTCTTGCAGATGCTCATCCTGATGTTGATATCTATTGTGCAGCACTTGACGAAAAACTCAACGAGCATAAGTACATTGTTCCTGGTCTTGGTGACGCAGGCGACCGTATCTTCGGCACAAAATAAAAGTTTAATAAACACAAAATGTAGGGGACGCTGACCACAGCGTCCCGTTTATGTTTGAAGGAGGCATTATGAAAAAATTTCTTTCAATTTTACTTTCAATAGTTTTTATTGTTTCAATTTTTACAAGTTGTAATATTGGAACTGATAAAAAAGACTTAGTTGTAACAAATAACGATATAATAACAAATATCTATCCTGTTGATTGTGAAGTTTCAATTCATACTGATAAACAAGCAAAATATCTTGAAAAAGATTATGATGAATTGCCTTTAGGTGTTAAAGGTGAAAAAGAACTCAGCAGACCTGAAGCTATTGAGTTTCAATGGAAATATAACGGTGAAAAATTGGATAATACAGAGTATATTCTGAACATAAGTGAAAATAAGGATATGTCAAATCCAATAACCTACACTACAACAGAAGAAAAAATTGCTGTTTATAACCTTAAAATTGCCACAAAGTATTATTGGACAATCACCGTAAATGGTGAAACAAGTAAAATTTATGATTTTGATACAGATGGCACAGCACCTCGTAATCTTTATGTTGACGGAATCACCAATGTCCGTGATATAGGTGGTTGGATTACGGAAAAAGGTACAAGAACAAAGCAAGGTCTTATTTACAGATGTGCAAGACTAAATGAAAGTGAAGATAACGGCAGTACAGTTATAATTACAGATGCTGGCAAAAATGTAATGCTTAATGAATTGGGCATAAAAACAGAAATTGATGTGCGTCGTGCAGCAAAAGGTGAAACAGGCGGGTTGACTTCAAGTCCTTTGGGTAATACAGTTAAATATTTCAATTTTCCTATGGACCATGCAAATGATATACTTAATGACAATAAAGCAGAAATAATAAACTTTTTTGAAACACTTGCAAATGAAGACAATTACCCAATGATAGTTCATTGTAGCGTAGGTTGTGACAGAACAGGTATGCTTATATTTATGGTTAATGCATTACTTGGTGTGTCCGAAGAAGATTTAATCAGAGATTATATGTTCTCAAATTTTGCAGATGTGGATAATAAAAGAAAAGTTGAAACAATAAAGTCAACTGCATACTATCAAGCAATTACAACAGCAGAAGGTGAAACACTGAGTGAAAAAGCTTATAATTGTCTTAGTGGTTTTGGTGTAGCAACTGAATATCTTGATACAGTAATAAATATTCTTTCTGAATAAAACAATAGGGCGGTTTTTTTACCCCGCCCATTTCATCAAAAAGCAGAACTGATTTTTGTCAGCTCTGCTTTCTTTGTTTTATATGTAGTTTATAATATTACTTTCTGTGGCATACCGCCGTTTTCTCTTGACTTATCTGCAAGATAAACACATAAATGACCTGCGACAGAATCAAAAATTGAAGTGCAAGCAAGGCTTGGCTTTTCACCTCGCACAAATGACACAAAGTCAGCAGCAAGTCTTTCGTCACCGCCACCGTGACCGCCATAAGCACCAACCATATCACCTGTAACATTAAGGTCAATTTCTTCAACGATTCTCTCATCAGTAGTTGTTGGGTGGATTTTAGAAACATAGAACTTTGATTCCTCAAAGTTACCGTAAATCTCACCTTTTGTACCCACAATATGTACTCTTCTGAGAGGTGTTGATGAGCCACCAACCATATTGTGAGTACCTGTTGCACCGTTTTCAAAATTCACAAGTACAGACTGGTGGTCAACAACATTGTTATTACACTTATAAATACATTTTCCGTAAGGTGAATCACCTTTAAGAAGATTTATTTTATCTTCAATGGTTGGGTTTTCAATATGTTCAAGCTTGTCCCATATATAAAATGCCCATCTTTCAGGCTGGTCAATGTAAAGTCGTTTTGCAGAGTATCTGCAATCCTCCACAAGCGGACAGTCAACAAGACATCTTTCACCTGCATTTTCAGGTGCATTTTCAGGCTTGAATTGATATTTACTACCAAAACTTGAAATCGCAACAGGCTTTGTTTCACTCATAAGCCACATCATAATGTCAATATCGTGACAACATTTTGCAAGAAGCATTGATGTGTGACATTCATCACTGTTCGCCCATTTGCCACGGATATATGATGTTGAAAGGTGGTGATAACTTACGTGTTCAAGTGTCTGAATATTGATAATATCACCGATTTCACCACTTACAACTCTTTCTTTGATTCCGTAATAGAATGGAGTGTAACGAAGTACATGACAAATCATAACTTTTGAGTTGTTTTTCTTTGCACACGCTACTATTTCACGCATTTCCTCTGCATTAGGTGCAAATGGTTTTTCTAAAAGCATATCGTAACCTGCATCAAGGAGCGGAATGGCAGTTTCGAGATGCTGATGGTCCATAGTACCATTGATAATTGTATCGGCAAGCTTACCGTGTTTTGCTAATTCTTCAGCTGACTCAAAACACATATCTTCACTGAAACCAAACTTTTTCATACACATTTCCCGTCTTACAGGATTCGGGTCAGCAACACCCACAATCTGTAAGAGTTCAGGATTTGTAATTGCAAGTTCAGCATAAATCAATGCTCTGTGACCTGCACCAACAATAATCGCAGTAATTGGTTTTGACATTTATATCATCTCGCTAATTGTGATTTTAATCAAATGAATTATACCATATAACAACAAAATGTAAAGTGTAAATTATAATTTAACAAACAAAAAACGGACATCACCCGATGCCCGTTAATTTTGTGCGAAATTTTCTTATTTCACAAGATTCATAACAGTAAGAACAGCACCTGCGTCACCATCAACAGTGACCTTACCCTTGTTATATGCTTCAACTGGGTCAAGCTTACCTTCAACAAGCTTTATAAGGTTTGTTGGATTAACGGTTACAATAGCGTGTCTGTCATAGTATTCATAAGGCTCAACATTTACATTGTGGTCTTTTACTTCGATATAGAAAATACCGTTTGTATTTTTGCCTTCAAGGTTAATCTGTAATGCAACAACACCATCAACAGCACTTGCGTCTGCATCTGCGAACTTTGCCTTAACCTTAGCTACTACCTGTTCGTATGTCATAGTTTTCACTCCTTATTTTCAGTTTTCATAATTTTATCATAAATTAGTGTTCAATGCAAATTCAATAAATACCATATTTTATTTAAAATATAATACAAATTGAGTCTAAAAAAGAAGAAAAAACTACTTTGTTTAAGTAAATTATATAAAATTTAACAAAAAAAGAATTTATAAATAGTAAACTCTACAAAATTAAAAAATTATAAAAAATTACGAATTTTTAATGACAAAAAGACTGTTTTGTAGTATAATCTGTTTATTAATATGCAGAAGTCTGCAATTTGGAGGGAAAACTATGGCATTGGTAAGAAAAGAAGCTTATTTTAACTCATCAAACGGCAAGAATAAAATAAGAACACTCATCTGGGAAGACGACGAATTAACACCTGTTGGTGTTGTGCAGTTGGCTCACGGTATGGCTGAACATATTGCAAGATACGACGAGTTTGCTCGTTATCTTGCGGCAAACGGATTTGTTGTTTGCGGTAACGACCATTTAGGTCACGGTAAGAGTATTGAAGACCGTTATCAGATTGGTTATATGGGAGATTACAATGGCGATAAGCGTCTTGTTGACGATATGCACATTCTCACAAAGATTATGAAAAAGAGAAATCCTGATATTCCGTATTTCCTCTTTGGTCATTCAATGGGCTCATTCTGTGCAAGAGTTTATGCTGCTCACTTTGGCTATGAGCTTAATGGCTTGATTCTTTGCGGTACAGGTGATATGCCTGACATTATCAACGCGGGTGTTGACCTTATCGATATGCTTGTAAGTAAGTATGGACTTATGAGAAGAGTTGACAAAATGGCAGAGATTATGAATAAAGGCTTCTCAATGCTTGGCACTGATAAGGATAATCCTCTTGCATGGCTTTCAGAAAATGCGGACAACCGCCTTGCATATTCAAATGACGAGCTTTGCGGATTTACATATACTCTCGCAGGATATCGCGATATTTACAACATTATGCGTGAGGCTTGTGACTCTGATTGGGTATTCAGAATTCCAAAGGAATTACCGATTATGATTATATCAGGTGCAAATGACCCTGTTGGTATGAACGGTAAGGGTGTTTTAGCAGTTGCTGATAACCTTGTTTCAGCAGGAATTGAGCCTACAACAATTCTTTATCCCGGAATGAGACACGAAATTACAAACGAAACTGACCGAGATGTTGTTTTCAAGGATGTTCTTACATTCCTATTATCAATCTATACTAAGGAAGTATAAATCTTGACAAACTTTGTATCAAACGAACAAATTGAATTACAAAAGAATATAGCAGGTGAGGTGAGTGAACTTTTACTTCACCGTCACGAAGGGATTCCAAAAGCATTTGTCCATACTTATGGTTGTCAGGGTAATGTTGCAGATAGTGAAAGAATTAAAGGCTTACTTTCATTAATGGGTTATATTATGACTGAAGACAAGGAAGAAGCTGACTTGATTCTTTATAACACCTGTGCAATCCGTGAACACGCCGAAGACAGGGTTTTTGGCAATATCGGTGCAATCAAGAAGTTAAAGAAGTCAAATCCTAATCTTATTATTGCACTTTGCGGTTGTATGATGCAGCAGGAACATATCCGTGAAAAGCTTTATAAAAGCTATCCTTATGTTGATATTGTTTTCGGTACTCATAATCAGCATTTAATACCCGAAATCTTCAAAAAATATCTCACAAGGGGAAAACGAGTTTTCTCTGATATGACAGAAACAAATCCTGTTGCCGAGGGTATTCCTGCAATTCGTGACAATTCCGCAAAGGCTTGGCTTCCTATTATGTACGGTTGCGACAATTTCTGTACTTATTGTGTTGTGCCTTATGTAAGAGGCAGAGAAAGAAGCCGTAAATCAGCGGATATTATAGCAGAATTTAAGCAGATAGTTTCAGAAGGCTATAAGGATATTACGTTGCTTGGACAGAATGTCAATTCTTACGGTAAAGGTTTGGAGGAAGATATAAACTTCTCAAAACTAATTCGTCAACTCAATGATATTCCCGGGGATTTCACTATCCGTTTTATGACCTCACATCCAAAGGACTGTACAAAAGAGCTTATTGACACAATCGCAGAATGTGAAAAAGCATCAAAGCATATTCATCTTCCTGTTCAATCAGGTAATAACAGAGTTTTAAAGGAAATGAATCGTCGATATACTCGTGAAAAGTACCTTGAACTTATAAATTATGCAAAAGAAAAAATTGAGGGACTTTCTCTTACAAGTGATATAATCGTCGGTTTCCCAGGAGAGACTTATGAAGAATTCTGCGATACCTTGTCACTTGTGAAAAACGTTGGATACACTTCACTTTTCACATTTATTTTCTCAAGCAGAAAGGGTACAAAGGCTTCACTTATGGATGACTTAGTACCTTATGAGGAAAAAAGCAAATGGTTTAAAGAACTTTGTGATTTGCAGGAAAGTATTGCAAGTACACACAGTGCAGATATGAAAGGTAAAACCTACAGGGTCCTTTGCGAGGGCGACAGCAAAACTCTCGAGGGATACTTGGCAGGCAGAACCGATGGTAATGTTATTATTGAATTTCCGTCTGACGATAAAAGTTTAGTAGGTAAATTCTGTCACGTAAAAGTGACTGAACCACTTAACTGGCTCGTCCGTGGAGAGTTAGTATAATAAAAAAGTAAAAATAAAGGAGTTAGTAAAAATGTCACTCGAAAAACTTACAAGAGAGCTTGGTAAAGCAATTCAGCAGGATGAAAGATACCTTGCAATGCAGAAAGCAATTGAGGCTAACGAAAAGGATACAGCACTCAACGAACTTATGAGCAAAATTCAGCTTATTCAGGTTTCATACCAGCACGAAGCATCAAAGGAAGAGCCAAACGAAGAAAAAATGAAGGCTTATGATGAAGAATTCCGTGGTGTTTATACAGAAATTATGATGAACCCAAATATGCAGGCTTATGAAAAAGCAAGACAGGACATTGACGAGCTTATGAACTACCTTACAGGTATTCTTGCTATGTGTGTTAACGGTGATGACCCTGACACATGTGACCCTAAGGCACATCAGTGCGGTGGCGACTGCTCAGGTTGTCATTGTGACTGTGGCGACGAAGGTTGCAACCATTAATCAATTTTAAATGTAGGGCGGGAGCTTGCTCCCGCCGTACCGTAGGGGTCGGCGTCCTCGACGACCCATTAACATACAAACTTTTTAATGAGAAGGAAGCAATAATATGGCACTTTCACCAATGATGCAACAATATTTTCAGATAAAAAAGAATTACGAAGACACCATATTAATGTTCCGTCTTGGTGACTTTTATGAGATGTTCTTTGACGATGCAAAAACAGCATCAAAAGAGCTTGAATTGGTACTTACAGGTCGTGACTGTGGCGAAGAGGAGAGAGCACCTATGTGCGGTGTGCCTTTTCATAGTGCTGACGGATATATCGCAAGACTTGTAAGTAAAGGCTATAAAGTAGCAATCTGTGAGCAGATGGAAGACCCTGCAACTGCAAAAGGCATTGTAAAGCGTGATGTTATCCGTGTTATTACACCGGGTACTGTTATTGAAAGCTCAATGCTTGACGAGTCAAAGAACAATTATTTGGCATCAGTTTGTGCATTCCAAGGTAATGTTGGTATGTGCTTTATCGATATTTCAACAGGCGAAGTCAATTTAACAGAATTTAGTGAAAATATAGAACAAAGAGTTATAAATGAAATGGGAAGATACCTTCCGACGGAAATTATCCTTAACAAGGAAGTTGTTTCGTTTAATTCTCTTAAAGAGTTTATCTCTAAAAAGCTTGAAGCGTCTGTTGAGCTATTGATTGAAGAATTCGAGTTTTCTAATGCAGAAAATGTCTGCAAAGAGCATTTTAACACAAACGATTTAACCACAATTTCTTTAAACCAGCGTAATACTGCTGTTTGTGCTTTAGGTGCAGCTCTTTCATATCTTCGTTCAACTCAGAAAAGAGATTTGGAAAACATCCGTAATGTGAATTTCTATACTGATGCAAAGTTAATGAGCCTTGGTATTTCTGCAATTCGTAACCTTGAACTACTTGAAACAATGCGTGATAGAGACAGAAAAGGCTCACTTTTATGGGTGCTTGATAAAACAAAAACCGCTATGGGTAAGCGAATGCTTCGTTCATTTATAGAACGACCGCTTTATGATTGTGTTGAGATTTCAAAACGACTTAATGCAGTTGATGAGCTTTTCAAAAATACTGAACTTCGTGAGGGCGAAACGGAGCTTTTAGTTGGCGTTTACGATATGGAACGCCTTATGACAAGAGTTGTGTATAACACAGCTAACGCAAAGGAGCTTTTATCCCTTAAAACAACTCTTGAAAAGCTACCACAGCTCAAAGAAAACCTTAAAATTGCAAGCAGCAATCTTCTTAAATATATTTACAATGAAATTGATGTTCTTGATGACGTGTGTTCACTTATTGAAGTTGCAGTTAGAGAAGATGCACCATTTTCAGTCCGTGAGGGCGGAATGATTAAAGACGGTTTCAATAAAGAGCTTGACGAACTCCGTGACATTGTAAATGGTGGTAAGAGTATTCTTGCAAAGCTTGAGGCAGATGAACAGGAAAAGACCGGTATCAAGAAACTTAAAATTGGATACAACAAGGTATTCGGTTATTACTTTGAGGTTCTAAATTCATATAAGGAATTAGTTCCTGATACATATATAAGAAAACAAACTCTTTCAAACTGTGAAAGATACATTACGGAAGAGCTTAAAACTCTTGAAACAAGAGTCCTCGGTGCACAGGAGAGAATTGTCGGTCTTGAATATGAGATTTTCAACTCAATCCGTAAGAAAATCGCAGGTGAGTATTTAAGAACACAACGCACAGCACACGCAGTTGCACTTTTAGATGTTCTCTGTTCATTTGCAACAGTTTCAGTAAAGAACAATTACACAAGACCTGATATAAATGATAAAGGTATAGTGAGAATTTCCGAGGGCAGGCATCCTGTTGTTGAAGTATTACAGAAAAAGACGATGTTTGTCCCTAACGACACATTACTTGATTGCGAAGATAACAGAATGGCTGTTATCACTGGCCCTAATATGGCAGGTAAGTCAACATATATGCGACAGATTGCAATTATTGTCCTTATGGCACAAATGGGATGCTTTGTTCCTGCAAAGTCAGCGGATATCGGCATTGTGGACAGTATTTTTACCCGTGTTGGTGCGTCTGACGACTTGGCATCAGGTCAGTCAACATTCATGGTTGAAATGAACGAGGTTTCCGAAATTCTTAAATATGCCACAAAGAACAGCCTTATTATCCTTGACGAAATCGGTCGTGGAACATCTACCTTTGACGGTATGAGTATTGCCCGTTCTGTTGTTGAACATATTGCAGATAAGAAACGAATCGGTGCAAAAACTCTCTTTGCAACTCATTATCACGAATTATCTGAACTTGAAGGCACAGTTGACGGTGTAAAAAACTATAATATTGCAGTTAAAAAGCGTGGCGATGATATTACATTTTTAAGAAGAATTGTCCGTGGCGGTGCTGATGGTTCTTACGGTATCGAGGTTGCAAAACTTGCAGGTGTACCTGACAATGTAATCAAACGAGCAAAAGCAATTCTCAAAACACTTGAAGATAACGACTTGATGAAGCCGAAAATGGTTGCTGACATTCCTGAAGAAAAAGAGCCTGAAATTCAAATGTCTTTTGAATCAAATTCAAGAGAATACATTATGGACAGACTTCGTACAATTGATATAAATACATTAACCCCAATCGAATCAATGGGACTTCTCTACGAGCTCATAGATAAAGCAAAGAATTAAATTACGCGTAGTGGCAGGCTTCCACGCCTGCATACAAATAAAATTGATAGGAGCATCGACAATGAAAAAATTCAACGAATACACACTAGGCATAATTTTTTCCATAGTTGGTATAATCGCAAGTATCGGAGTAATTGCCTTAAAGCTTTTCAATAAAGAAAATATCGCTATAGGTATTCTGTTACTCATTGCTTGTATAGGTATGTTAGTAATCAACATCAAACAAAAGAAAGACAACAAACCTGAATAATAATCGTAGAGGCGAGTGGCTCAACGACCCACAAATTGCTCGAAACAACCTTAATTTACAATAAAAGAGGTCGCAAAAATGTTAGAAGTAAGTTTTTATGACACTATAGAGGATGAACTGTTAAAATTTGCAGTAATCATATCTAAAACAAATGGTAAATGGGTGTTTTGTAAACATAAAGAAAGAGAAACTTATGAAATACCTGGTGGACATAGAGAAATTGGTGAAAGTATTTTAGATACTGCAAAGCGAGAATTGCAAGAAGAAACAGGAGCGTTAGATTATACAATTAAACCTGTATGCGTTTATTCTGTAAAGGGTAAAACAAGAGTAAGTAATGAAAATGAAGAGAACTTTGGTATGTTGTTTGTTGCTGATATATTTTCATTTGAAGAGTTACATAGTGAAATCGAAAATATTTTAATTACCGATGATTTAATAGATGATTGGACATACCCGTTAATTCAGCCAAAACTTATTGAAAATGCTAGAAATAGGGGATATTGTTAATAGTAGGGGCGATTCACGAATCGCCCGAAAAGATATTTGTAAAGATTTTTTCAATAATATTGGTTGGAGGAACTATGGAACTAAATATTAATTCTCCCGCATATTTCAAAGACCATTATGGATTTGATAATGCAGTTTATAATTTTTTTCAAGAGGCTTATCTATATTTTAAAGATAAAGAATACAGTGATACATTACATATAATTGGAATTACACCTATTGTAGCACCGAATGAGATGTGTAATGGTGACATGTGGAAAGAGTCAATAAGATTAATCGATAATAAAAGTTGTGCAATTATTTTCTTTAGAATAGACTTTGATGAATACAACAATGGCGATAGTGAAAAGAGAATTTTGTTAACAAAAGAATTAATATTAAAATCAATTAGAAAAATAAAATCAAAAGTTGACTTTGATTATGAAGCATTTGAGCGAGATTTGAATATTGTGAGTTTTTAATTTAATCTAAATTACACAAACTCACGGGCGATTCGTGAATCGCCCCTACAAAAATTTTAAGGTAGGTGGTAGTACATGGCAAAAATAAATAAACTCCCAAAACAGATGGCTGATTTAATCGCAGCAGGTGAAGTGGTTGAAAGACCTGCATCTGTTGTAAAAGAACTTATGGAAAATGCCGTTGATGCCGGTGCTACCTCCATAACAGTTGAAATTCAGCGTGGTGGAATATCATATATCCGTGTAACCGATGACGGTAGCGGTATTGAACGAGATGATGTAAAGACCGCATTCGTAAGCCACGCAACAAGTAAAATAAAAACTGCGGAAGACCTTAATACAATATTGACATTAGGTTTCCGTGGTGAAGCGTTGCCATCTATTGCTGCAGTTTCAAAAGTGAATATGATTACAAAAACTGCAACGGAAGAAATGGGGACAAGCCTTACAATTGAAGGCGGAATTATAACTGACTTTTCCGATGCAGGTTGTGCAGTTGGTACTACTATGATTGTCCGTGAGCTTTTTTATAACACACCTGCACGAATGAAATTCTTGAAAAAGGATGTCAGTGAAGGCAATTTTGTTGCTGCAGCAGTTGAAAAACTTGCACTTTCTCACCCTGAAATCAGTATCCGATTTATCCGTGACGGTAAACAGGTTTTCACAACAAACGGTGACGGAAATTTACAGAATGTTTGCTTCTCTGCATTTGGCAAGGACTTTTCAAACGGTCTTTTAAGTGTAGATAGTGCAGTCGGAAATGTTACTGTCAAGGGTCTTGTGACACCACCGTTTAACTGTCGTGGTTCACGAGGAATGCAGTATTTCTTTGTGAATGGCAGAAGTGTCAAGAATACAACTATAATGGCAGCATTTGAAAATGCCTACAAAAACAGTGTGATGGTTGGTAAATTCCCCGGTGGTGTACTATTTATCACATTACCGCCTGAGCTTGTTGATGTTAATGTGCATCCGTCAAAAATTGAAGTCCGTTTTTCTGATGAAAGAGGAATTTTTGATGCAGTTTACCATTCAGTAAAAACTGCTTTGAACGAAAGTACAGCAATCAAGCAGGTTCATTTGCCTGAAAAAACATTTATTTCTTCAGAATATCTTGCAAGACCACAGCAGGAATTCAAACAGACAACTGTCCAAGAAAATATAGCTTTTACAGAAAAGGTTTTAAAACCACTTTCACAATCGAACCAATATGTAAGTGATGTTAAAATCGAGTATTCAGCAGATATTGAAGATGACCCGTTTAATATTGAATTTCCAATAGCAAAACCTGTTAAAAAGGTAAGTGCAGAGCCTGAAAAAACAGTTGAAATCAAAGAAGAAAAACCAGAAAATAACATTCGCTTTATTGGTGAAGCATATAAAACATATATTTTAATTGAGCTTAACGGAACTCTTTGTGTAATCGACAAGCACGCTGCACACGAGAGAATATTGTTCAACAAGCTTAAATCAGAAAATCAGAACAGCGGAAGTCAGATTCTTTTAGCACCTGTTACCGTGACTCTTGGTAAAGAAGAATATTCTGCTGTAACAGAAAATCTTGAAACTATCAGTAAAGCAGGATTTGACATTGAGGACTTTGGTGACGGTACTGTTATTGTACGCAGTTGTCCAATGGATTTGGAGGACTGCGAAATCGTGCCGTTAATCGGTGAAATTGCAGAATACATAATAAAAAACCGTCGTGATATTACAAATGAACACCTTGATTGGATATATCATAATGTTGCGTGTCGAAGTGCAATAAAAGCAGGTGACGACAATTCAGATACAGAACTTTTAGCACTTGCAAAGCAGGTTGTGGAGGATAATGAAGTGAGATTCTGTCCTCACGGAAGACCTGTTATGATAGAACTTTCAAAACACGAACTTGAAAAACAATTTGGCAGGGTATAATTTATGAAAAAAATTCCCGTAATTGCAGTAGTTGGACCAACAGCTTCAGGAAAAACATCTTTATCAATAAATATTGCAAAAGAGTTTTCCGGACAAGTGGTTTCAGCAGATTCAATGCAGATTTACGAAAAAATGGATATAGCAACGGCAAAACCGACGATTGATGAAATGCAGGGAATAAAGCATCATCTTATCGGTTTTCAGCCGATTGATAAAAAATTCAGCGTTGCCGAGTATGTGGAACTTGCGAGTGATTGCATTGAGAAAATATATGATGATGGTGATGTTCCCGTTGTTGCAGGCGGAACAGGTCTTTATATAGATTCACTTTTACAGAATATTCAGTTTTCAAAGGAAGAAAGCAATACTGATATTCGTAAAGAATTAACAGCACTTTTCGATGAAAAAGGTGCAGAATATATGCTCGAAGCTTTACGAAAAATCGACCCTGAAACTGCAGAAAGACTTCATTTAAGAGATAAGAGCAGAATTATCCGTGCTCTTGAAATCTATAAACTTACAGGAAAGACAATGACAGAGCAGATAATTATTTCTCGTGAAGAAGAGTCACCTTATGATGTGCTTTATATAGGTATAAATTATCGTGACAGAAATGTTTTATATGACCGAATTAATCGTAGAGTTGATATAATGCTCGGGAATGGTCTTTTGGAAGAAGCGAAAGATTTTTACAACACTTCTTCCGATACAACTGCTTGTCAGGCAATCGGATATAAAGAGTTAGCACCATATTTCAACGATGAAAAAACACTGGAAGAATGTATCGAAAAACTTAAACAGGAAACAAGACATTATGCAAAGCGTCAGCTTACTTGGTTCAGAAAGAACGAAAATATAAACTGGATTTATCCTGACGATTATAAAGACGAAACAGAAATGTACAGTTCAGTTTATGAAAAAATCAATGAATTTTTAGGAGGTAAACAATAGTGAATTTCAAATTGGATAAATTAAATAAAAATCAGATAAAGTATATTGTTTATTCCCTTATAGGTGTTTTTATTATCGGATATTTTATATATCAGGTTGTGCAGATGAATTCATCACCTTATAAAACGGAAATTGCTCTTAATCGTGATATGCAGAGTATAATTCATACAGAAGCATTTATTGTAAGAGATGAAACATACATAACAACTGATAATTCAGGCGGGACTGTTGTTTCTATTGCCGAAGACGGTAAAAGAGTTTCAAGTGGTGATAATGTAGCCGTTGTATTTCCAAGCTCAGAAAGTGCCGCATCTTATGTACGAATCAACGAACTTGAAAAAGAAATCGAATATTATAGCCAGCTTAAAAATCGTGTAGGTATCGGTACAAATGCACCATCTTCATACAGCAAGCTTATTGACGAGGCATGTATCAATTTTATAGCAACATCAAGAGAAACAATTGGCAGTGATTTTGATGATGCCTTAACTGATTTGCGTGATGCAATTACTGCTCGTCAGTTGGCTGTTGGTACAGAGCTTTCCGTTGATGCTAAACTTGCTGAATTACAAGCTGAACTTATTTCAGTAAATAGTGGCACGGTTGAATACAAAACCATTTCTGCACCAAATTCAGGCTATTATATCGGCTCTGTTGACGGCTATGAAAAAACAGTTGATTTCAGTAAGGTTACATCATTGACTTGTCAGGAAATAGAAACACTTTTAAATGCTAAAAAACAGGAAACTCCTGCAAATGTTATGGGCAAGCTTGTTGACGAATTTGACTGGTATTTCGTTTGTACTGTGCCTTATAATGAATCAGGTAGTATTGAGGTCGGCAAGGCTGTTAAGGTGAACATCCCAAATACTGCAGTCGGTACAATTAATTGTACTGTTATGCAGAAGGGTGAAAAGGAAGACGATAGTGTTGCAGTTGTAATTAAATGTAATCTTATGAACAGAAACCTTGCAAACCTCCGAATTCACGATATTGAAATTATCGTTGATGATTATGTGGGAATAAAAATCAGTAACGACGCTATCCGTGAGGTTGACGGTGAAAAAGGTGTTTATGTTCAGCGTGGTAACATTATTCAGTTCAGAAAAATAAACATCATTTATTCTGCTGAGGATTATTCTGTTGTTGAGTCTGTTGCCGATTCAGCATACCTGCAACAATATGATTCAGTTATAACACAGGGAGTGGATTTATATGATGGAAAAGTCGTATCTTGAAAAACGTAAAGCAGATATAGAGTATAATCTTGATGTAATTTATGAGAAAATTGCTGAAAGTGCAATAAAGAGTGGCAGAAAACCCCACGATGTTCAGCTTATGGCGGTTACAAAAACAGTTGACCCGATTTTCATAAATTATGCACTTGATTACGGTGTTAAGCTTATCGGTGAAAATCGTGTTCAAGAAATGCTTCGTAAAAAGCCGGACTTACATCTTCAAGGAGTTGATAAGCATCTTATCGGTCATCTTCAGACTAACAAAGCCGGGCAGATTGTCGGCGAGGTTGATATGATTCAGTCTGTTGACTCTCTGAAAATCGCAAAAGAAATTGGCAAACAATCTGCAAAAAAAGGTATTATTACTGATGTTTTGCTTGAAATCAATGTTGGTGCGGAAGAAAGCAAAACGGGATTTTCTACTTCTGAATTTTTTGAAAGCCTACACGAAATATCCGAGATTCTAGATATTCGGGTAAAAGGACTTATGACAGTGCCACCAATATGTGAAAATAATACGGAACTTTGCAAATTTTTTGAAAATATGTTCAATATCTATGTTGACATAAAGGCAAAAAAGTTAGATAATATTACTATGAATATTCTGTCGATGGGAATGTCGGGAGATTATGAAGAAGCAATAAAGTGTGGGTCAAATCTTGTAAGAATCGGTTCTTCAATTTTTGGTCCGAGAATATATTAATAGGAGGATTTTCAAAATGAGTTTTTTAGACAAAATCAAGAATATCGTTAATGTAGATGAGGATGGATATTATCCTGACGATGATGTGGATACAGGTGCTTTCATTGGTGCTGATAATTTTGATGACCAGGAGGACAGAGCAGCAAAACCGCAGCGTAGAGTTCAGAGAAATGCAGAAGATAAGGTTGTTAATATCCACACAACAGCACAGCTTCAGGTTGTTCTTGCAAAGCCTGAAAAATTTGAAGAGGTTCGTGGTATTGCTGATAATCTCAATGAAAAGAGAACAGTTGTTTTAAACCTTGAATCAGTAAGCAAGGATGTTGCTCGTCGTCTTATCGACTTTTTGACAGGTGTTGCTTATGCTAACAACGGTCAGATTAAGCGTGTTGCTAACAGCACATTCATTATCACTCCGTATAACGTTGATGTTATGGGTGACTTGCTTGATGAGCTTGAAAACAACGGTATGTTTTTCTGATTAATTAAAGATATTTTTACAAAATTTAGTATTGCCGTTTGGCAGAATGGGAAGGATACAAATGCTTACACCTGATAGAATCAAAGAAAAAACATTTCAGACAACAGGACGTGGCTCATATCGTGCAGAAGATGTAGATAGCTTCTTGAATGAGGTTTCTGCATCCTATGAGCAGATGTATAAAGAAAATACAGATTTGATTAAGAAAATCAGTATTTTAGCAAAGAAAGTAGAAGAATACCGTGCTGATGAAGACAGTCTTAAAATGGCTCTTCTCAATGCACAGAAACTTGCTGATAAAATCGTTGCTGAAGCAAAGGAAACTGCTGCAAACGAAGTGGCTTCGGTAAAAGCAGAAACTGACAAGCTTCGTGCAGACGCTGCATCTGATGCTGCTGCTCTTGAACTTAATGCAAAGAACGAATCAGACAGCCTTCTTGAAAATTCAAGAAGAGAGGCTGATGCAATTCTCACAAGCGCTAAGGAAGAGGCTGAAAGAGTAGTTAATGAAGCTAATGCAACATCAAAGGAAATTCTTGGCGGAATTAATCGTAAGGTTACAAAAGAAAGCCTTGTTCTCGAAATGATGCAGAAAGAGTCAACAATGTTTAAGCAAAGACTCGTCTCAATGTATAAGGAACACATTAACCTTATTAATAAGCTTCCTGAATTTGTTGATGAACAGCTTGATAAGGAAGAAGCAGAAACAGAGCAAGAGGTTGTTGAAACACCTGTTGTTGCAGAAGTTCCTGTTGAAGAGCCGATTCAGGAAGAAAATATTGTTGTAATTGAAGAACCTGTTGCTGAAACAGAGGTTGTAGAAGAAAAAGCTGAAGAAGTTAAAGAACTTGTAGAAGAAGCAGAAGATGAAGAAGCAATTGTAATTGAAAAATCAGGATTTGCTTTTGATATCAGTAAAATTGATTTTTCCGATGACGAAGATGATGCTCCCGCACCTGTTTCAAAATATGATGATTTATCAATTGTAGAAGATAAAACTGAAAATTTTGATTTTGACGATGATGATGCACAGTCAATGTCATTCAAGAACTTCTTTAAGAAAAAATAAAATAGACGAGGTATCTTAATGCTCCAAGTAATTACTTTAATAATCATTGCTGTTTTAGTGGCGATTGACCAATTCATAAAATTACTTGTTATTGAACATCTCGAACCGATAGGCAGCCTTCCTTTAATAGACGGTTTTATTCAGTTGAAATATGCCGAGAATACAGGGGCTGCTTTTGGTTCTTTTAGCGGAAAAACATCTTTTTTATCAATATTTACTTTTGTAATTATAATTGCAGGTATTATATATCTGCTTGGTAAAAAGCGTAAAGTTGACGTGGAATATGTGTGTATCACTTTGATTATTTCAGGTGGCTTGGGAAATCTTATTGACCGTGTTTTTCGTGGATTTGTCGTTGATTATATTGAACCGCTTTTTATAGATTTTGCAATATTTAATTTTGCCGATATCCTTGTTACTTGTAGCTGTATTTTTCTTGTAATATGGTTGCTTTATGATATTTACAGAGAAAGCAAAACGGAAAAAAGGAAAAAATGATGAGTGAAGTTATAATTGATGTCCCTCAGGAATTCCACGGGGAGAGAATAGATAAATTTTTATCGGTTCTTGTCCGGAGCACTTCAAGAAATGCTATCCAGAAACTTATTGAAAACGAAAAGGTTTTAGTGAACGGACAAATTGTAAATAAAAAGTATAAGGTCAGTGCTGACGACGAAATCACAATGCTTCCGAGTGAATTGAAGCCTCTTGATGCTCAACCTGAAAATATTCCATTGGATATAGTTTATGAGGACGAACACCTTCTTGTTGTCAATAAACCAAGGGGAATGGTGGTGCATCCTGCTCCGGGTAATTACAGCGGAACTCTTGTTAATGCTTTGCTTTATCATTGCAAAGATTCTTTGTCAGGAATTAATGGTATTTTAAGACCCGGTATTGTTCATAGAATTGATAAAGATACGAGTGGTCTTCTTATTGTTGCAAAAAATGATAAAGCCCATATAGGGTTAGCAGAACAAATTAAAGAACATAGCTTTACTCGTGAATATAATGCCGTAATTGTAGGCCATTTAAAAGAAAACGAAGGAACAGTAAATGCTCCAATCGGCAGAAATCCAAAGGACAGAAAGAAAATGTGTGTTACACAGAGTAATTCAAAGGTTGCCGTGACACATTATTCTGTTATTGAAGATTATGAGGGTTATTCGCATATTTCATTAAAACTTGAAACAGGACGGACACATCAGATTCGTGTTCACATGGCTCATTTAGGGCATCCCGTTGCAGGTGATTTGGTATATGGAAATGATAAAAAAAGCGCTTGCCTTAACGGTCAGTGCTTGCATGCAATAAAAATCGGTTTTGTTCATCCCATAAGCGGTGAATATTTAGAGTTTACCTCCGATTTGCCTGATTACTTTAAAGGCTTTTTAAGTAAGCTTAAAGCCACCTCAGGAGGTGTTTGAAATGGGAAATAAAGATTTATCAAATTGGCTTGTTGTGTCTGATATTGACGGTACGCTCAATAATAAATTCAGACAGTTGCCAAAACGAAATTATGAAGCAATTTGTCGTTTCGTAAATGAATATAACGGTCATTTCACATTGGCGTCGGGCAGAAATGTTCAGTCAATGCGAAAACACTATGAACGTTTGCCTATCGCAGGAACTCCTGCAGTTATTTTAAATGGTGCAGGTGTTTATGATTATGCACAGGAAAAAATGCTTCATTTTGATGCAATCAATGACCACGCAATTGATTTGGTCTTTGAAATTTACAGAAGATTTCCAATGGTTGAAGTGGAAATTTTAACGGATAAAATGATTTATACACTCAATTCCAAGATTTTTGCAAAAGTAATGGTAAGAGCTGATAAATTACACTACAAAAACTGTAAGCATCCTGATGAAATCCCAAGAGAAAAATGGGGTAAGGTAATTTTCCTTGGTATGCCTGACCTAATTAAGAGAATCAGAAAATATGTTGATACATTAACTGATACAAGAGCAAATTTTATGTCAAGCTCAATTTCATCCTTTGAAATGCTTAATGAAGGAGTACATAAGGGTACAGCACTTATGAAAATTGCTGATATGTATGGTATTGAACATCGTCATACAGCAGCAATAGGTGACTATTTTAACGATTATGATATGTTAAAAACAGTCGGACTTCCGGCATGCTGCGGACAAGCACCAAAAGCAATGCATGAAATCGCAAAATTCCACGCGTGTCATTGTAACGGCGGTGCAGTTGCAGACTTGCTTGAATATATAATGAATGATTATAAAGAATAATAAAAAATAGGGGGAGTAAAAATGAACGCTTCTTTGAAAAAGGAACTTGAAATTTTTGCAACAAAAGAAAGACTTCTCTTGTTAGAAGGTATTTACAATGCAAAGGCAGGACATCCCGGTGGTTCACTTTCAATTGCCGAGCTTATGGCATATCTTTACAATGTAGAGATGAAGGTTGACCCTGCAAATCCAAAATGGGAAGACAGAGACCGTTTTGTTCTTTCAAAAGGTCATGCAGCACCTGCTCTTTATGCAACACTTGCACTTAAAGGCTTTTTCCCTACAGAAGATATTAAAACTCTTCGTAAAGCAGATTCATATCTTCAGGGACATCCAAGTATGAAGTGTGTACCAGGTGTTGATATGAGTACAGGCTCACTCGGACAGGGTATCTCAACAGCAGTCGGTATGGCTCTTGCTGCAAAGTATGATAAAAAAGATACAAGAGTTTATACAATTCTTGGTGACGGTGAAATTGAAGAAGGTCAGGTTTGGGAAGCAGCAATGTTTGCAAATGCAAAGAAACTTGATAATCTCGTGGTAATCGTTGATAACAATAATCTTCAGATTGACGGTACTGTTGAAGAAGTCAATTCACCATATCCTATTCCTGAAAAGTTTACAGCATTTGGTTTCAATACAATCGAAATCGACGGTAATAACCTTGATGAAATTGAAACAGCATTTAATAAGGCTAAGGAAACAAAGGGCGTACCTACTGCAATTATTGCAAAAACAGTTAAGGGCAAAGGCGTTTCTTATATGGAAAATGCAGTTAACTGGCACGGTGCAGCACCAAATGAAGAACTCTACAATACAGCAGTAGCAGAACTTACTGCAAAACTTAATGAATTGGAGGCAGCAAAATGAGTGAAGTAATCAAAACAGCAACAAGAGATGCTTATGGTAAAGCACTTGTTGAATTAGGAAATACAGACGCTAAAATTCTTGTTCTTGATGCAGACCTTGCTGCTGCTACAAAGACAGGAATGTTCAAGAAAGAACACCCTGAAAAGTTTATCGACTGTGGTATCGCAGAGGGTAATATGATGGGTATTGCTGCAGGTCTTGCAGCATCAGGATATACAGTATTTGCATCATCATTTGCAATGTTTGCAGCCGGTCGTGCATTTGAACAGGTAAGAAACTCAATCGGTTATCCTCACCTCAATGTTAAAATCGGTGCAACTCACGCAGGTATTTCAGTTGGTGAAGACGGTGCAAGCCATCAGTGTTGTGAGGACATTGGTCTTATGAGAACAATTCCCGGTATGGTAATTCTCAATCCTGCTGATGATGTTGAAGCAAGACTTTGTGTTATGGCAGCAGCAAAACACGACGGCCCTGTTTATATGCGATTTGGTCGTCTTGCAGTGCCAAGAGTGTTTGACGAAAACTATAAGTTCGAAATCGGTAAGGGTTCTGTCCTTAAAGATGGTGATGATGTAACAATCATCGCAACCGGTCTTATGGTTAATGAAGCACTAATGGCTTACGAAGAACTCAAAGCAGAAGGAATTTCAGCAAGAGTTGTTAATATGGCAACAATCAAGCCTATTGACCGTGATATTATCATCGAAAGTGCAAAGCAAACAGGCATAATCGTAACTGCGGAAGAACACAATGTTATCGGTGGACTTGGTTCAGCAGTTGCAGAAGTAGTATGTGAAACAGTTCCTGTTCCCGTACTTCGTGTAGGTGTTGAGGATACATTCGGTAAATCAGGTCCTGCAGTTCAGCTTCTCCACGAGTTCGGACTTGATGCAGCAAACATCGTTGCAAAATGCAAAGCAGCAGTAGAATTAAAGAAATAATTTAATATCTAACGGTAGGGCGGGGTCTTGACTTGACTCCGCCGTTTTGTTTGTATATTCAAATTATAATTTGTCGGGGAGATTAATTTGTAGGGGACGATGCCCACATCGTCC
>CALCTT010000060.1 GCA_937906895.1 uncultured Clostridia bacterium
TCTTCTGCAATACGGTAATTCTCAAAAACAGTATCACGCTTCATAACATAAGGATTTAACAGCTTAATTGCATATTTACCCTTAGTCGTGCACAGTGAGTACATTTTATGCATAAAGCCGCCTTTGAGCTGGGTTGGCTCTGCTGTTATTACGCCTAAATCTAACTGTAGGCAGATTTTATTAAATATATCCATAGTGTTTTACTCCGAACTTAAAATAATTTGATTAAACTTATTTTCAGAAAGCAGTTTTTCTAATGTTTTCATAGCTTTTTTATACTGATTCTCATAATGCGAGAAAGTATCTGTTTTCTGAATTTTAAAGCCGAGTTTGATATAAAGTAGTATAGCCTTATAACTCCACGGCTGTGTGTGAATATATACGGGAGTTTCATCATGTTCCTTGAATATATCCATTACTTTTTGACAAAGAGCCAAACCTATATGTTTGCCTTGATGCTCCGGCGAAACAACAAGCCAATGCAGTGAAGCAACCATATCATTACCTTTTGAATCGTGCCAAGCGATACACGAGCCTACAACATCACCGTAAGCATCAACAACAAAAACACAACGGTTTTTCAGTTCATCAATTTGGTTGCAATAATTTGTTCTGAAATATGTTTCAGCTTCTTCAACGGATGAAAAATCGCCGATTTCATATTCAAGTTTTGCCCAATACTTTTCATCACCCACATCATACATCTTGAAGTTGTATCCTTCTGGTAACGAAACAGATGTTGTGCAGATTTCATTACGCTTTAATATCAAATTGTAATATGGAATACTTCTGTCTATCACTCTTTTATTCTCCGTATAATCTCATAATTTGTGGATAAAACTCTTTTTCATCTGCAAATGATGAAAGACCACCGAACTGACTTAATGTGCCGATAAGAGGTACATTTTCTAAAGTTGTGCCTTTTAATTTCTCTGCCGTTGCTTCAGCAAACTTATCTGCAAATATAACTTTAATATCTCTGCCGAAATAACTTTCGATTTTGTAGTCAACAACAGCTGTCAAACCGCTTGCGTTGTGCATATAAGCAACCAAAGCCTGAGCTTTAACGATGTTATTTTCACGTTCGGTTAAACTGTTGGCTGAAAGAGCCGCCTGAATCGTTTGTTGAATACTATCATCAATGTCAAGATGATTAAAGGCAGTTCCGAACCATTTGCTGTAAGGTGCATAAGTGTCTTTATACAAGAAACATAATCTCGTTAAGCGCTCTGCAATTCTTGCACATACGAGTTGTGATCCTATTTCATCACCACATTCACCGCAACGCTTAACAAACGCCTGTTCCGACGCAATTATCTCCCAATTGGAAGCAATCATATATAATTTGACCTCATTGGGATAATATTTTATTTTTTCGACTTTCTCTGAACAGTTAAGACCGTCAACAAAGAACTTGCCTGATACCAACGATAATAGTCTGTGTTCTGAAAATGCGAGCCATTGAACGGATGGAATATTATCTAAATCTGCTGTGCCAAGTTGCTCATTCAGATACTCATCAAAGGTGTGTATAAACACCAAAGGATTAACATTACCTTCGGTTATAAATTTAGGGTGCTGAACACCGCAATCATTCGGGTCAGGTTCGGTAAAATTAACGCTGTAACCTTTATATGTATAAGGTAGTTTTTCAGACAGTGCATTTGTAATATCGTTCTTCTTTGAAATGTCAGCCTCACTTAAAAACAAATAGAAGCGAGGTCCCCACATATGGTCGGTGGAAACTGCATCGTCATAACCCAATACATCAGAGCCGTAGCCGATTAACCCGGCTGAATATTTTAAATCAGGGAAGTGCTTTTCAATAATCGGTTTTGCATATTCATTGAAAAAGCCTTCACATAAGTCCATTCCTTTTATAAATTTATTCATTGCTTTTCCCTCAGCATGTTTTAATCTTTATCATTCTTTCGGTTTTGGTGTTCCTCTTAAGTAAAAAAACTTCCGCTGTTCTTCAACTTTCCATCCTTTAATGAGCGATTTCTTCACGAAGAAGCAAACAGCGTGTCCATGTCCACCTTCAATATATCTGTTATAACGTTCTATAGGCCAAGGAATGCCGTATGCACCTTCAATGTGATAATCTGAATCGTGTAGCTTTTCAGGATCGAAAGTATGGTTATATTCATAATCATATAAAATCGCTCTCGCATCATTAAGGACTATTTCATATTCACAATCATATAGCAAATAAACGAGTTCAATTACCGCAGGTGAATTTATACTGCTAATTTTAGCGATAGCCGGATAATTAAAAACAATTGTCATTTGTATGTTCTGTGTGTAAAAGTCTTTAAACAAAGATAAAGCAATATGAGTTTTATTTTTGCTCTTCTTGTCAACTGTGTGTCCTTTAGCTATATTTTCGTCGTAAGTCAAAAAACACAAATTATCTACGCAACAATTATAACCATTATTATCCATATGGTCGACAACATAGCCTGATGTTTTCATTTGGTCATAAACATCTTCACCATACCATTTCTTCATTATATAGATATGTAAATATACTCCTAACTTTTGACTATAAACATAATTTCCATTTTTGCTCCATGTAACAGATTGTATTTCTTCTTCATAATCTTCTCTTAACGAGGCTGTTGCAATAAAATCTCCATCGGAATGTGAAATGGTTATAGTGTCACCATCTATACTAAATACATTTTTACTGCTATTCGCCATTTATTACACCTCGTCACATAATAAATAATAAATAAGGCATCTCCATAATCTGACGGAGATGCCTGTAAGTTTAGATAGATATTTACATCAATCGCAAACGGACAAAACGGCACTCCTAATCATAAAGTTAAGACTCTTCATCATTTTGTCCACCTGCCTTTCGGTAATTTTTATCAGTATAGCACCGACAGCGTGAAAAGTCAATATTTTACAGTATTATCAGGTGTAAATAAATCAAGTATGGTACATTAAAACTCTATTTTTCAGTCAAAAAGTAAGCGTTTTTGTCGAAAAATCAAGCGTTTTTGTAAATCGGATTGAAGATACATTTAAATATTAATATAGTATATTAGTATAATTATAAGCATTGATTTCTCTTTTTGGTAAAAAACAGATGTACACTCATTAAAAGGAGGTTTACTGTATGAAAATGATTAGAAGCTTTATACCGGTGGGACAAGGCGCTTTTTATTGCGAACAATTTTTAGATAAACAAACTAAAGAAATCATAAATATTGTTTATGATTGTGGTTCGCAGAGTAAAACGCTGATAAAAAAACAAATTGAAAATACTTTTAAAAGAGGCGAAACCATTCACGCGGTATTTATATCTCATTTTCATTATGACCATATTAGTGGATTAGAACACTTATTAGAATACTGCGATGTCAAAATAATATTTTTGCCTATGGTTACTGATGAAAATAAGATAGTTTTATATCTTAACAATATTCTCAATGGTTCTAAAAATAGTGATTTTACCAATAACTTTATCAATAACCCCAAGGAAGCTTTGCTTTATAAATCTAAGTCAACTGAAATATATGAAATAGAACCATACTATCCTGATAATCAGTTTGAGCATTTTGCAAATAAGGAAGTTGGTTATGGAGAAACAGAAGAATATATTTGTTCAGGCAGTGATGTTAGCTCTTTAATAAGAGAATCTTCACCTAGTTGTATCCTGACAAATTGGGCTTTTATACCGTTTAATTATGTGGAAAATAATCAATTGGAACATTTGAAGAAAGCATTGAAAGAATATGCAAACTATAAATGCATCAAATATGAAGATTTGCCAAAGAAAATTTCAAAAAAATCTATAAAAGAGATAAAAAAAATATATTTAGCTGTATTAAGAAGTACAGAACACTTTAACACGAATTCAATGACCTTGTATTCTGGCGATACATATGGAGAAAGATATCAGTATTACTATAATCAAAGATGTATGGGGTTGAACTGTAAAAGATTATGTTGTGTGGATTTCAAAAAATCGGGTTGTTTATATACTGGTGATTATGATATGAGCAATTACCTTAAATACAGTAATTTAATAACATCTTATGAAAATAGACTTAATAAAGGACATTTTAAGAAAAGCATAGAAGAATTTGTAGGCTGCATTCAAATACCACATCATGGTTCAAAAAACAACTACAATGCTAACATATCTATGTATAATACTTACCATGTTATTTCGGCTGGAACTAAGAATATGTATGGACATCCACATTCTTTTGTAATTAAAAATCTTTTGTTGAATGATATCCATCCTTTTGTTGTCACAGAAGAAGCCGAAAGTGCAGTTTATTTTCGAATAGATAGTTAAACTATTGCATTCAATGATGTTTTACTACTTATGATAAACAAAACCTTAAAATAATATAAAGGAGCAGGTAAAATGAAAATAATTTTTTACGATGTAGAACACGGCAGCTGTTGTCACATTATTACACCCAACAATCAACATATATTAATCGATGTCGGAAGCAAAACTAATAAAAGTATAATTGAACATATCAAAAGGAAATACTTTATGTATAGTTTCGGAACTATAGACGAACTAATAATTACACATCCACACGAAGATCACATTTATGATTTGCCTAATATGTTTGATATGTTAAAACCAAGAGTTTTACATAGAGATAGAGAGGCATTTGATATTATACCAACTCAAAATACTTATATACATAAGAAAATTGCAGAAGTTGCAAACAGTATGAATGCATCCTATAATCAACCGGTTAATGTTAATGAGTTGGCTACAGAATCTTTGTCAAACGGTGGAGTCTCGTTTGAATTCATAACACCTAAATCTTCATGGACAACAAAACAAGACTTAAATACTTTTTCAAACATTATAGTCGTAAATGCTTTTGGTTATAAATTTGTTTTGACGGGAGATAATCCCAAAAGCATATTACAAAATATGATGAATGAAAATTATGAAAACATAAAATCAAAAGTAAAAAACGCTACCGTTTTATTGGCGCCGCATCATGGAAGAACAGGAGAATTTTGTAAAGAATTCTTTGACTGTGTTAATCCGTATCTTACCGTTGTATCAGATAAATCAATTGAGTACGGCACTCAAAATGATACAACTCGTCTGTATAAAGGCAGAGGAGTTACTCTCAAGGGACAAGACAGGTATGTGTTGACCACTCGAAATGAAGGTACAATTACATTTGATATTGGCGAAGATTATTGCTATGTAGATTGGGGAAAGGAGAATTATTAATGGAAATTAAAGTACCGTTTTATAACATAGTTAATATGCTTTTAACAGGATTTGTGTTTTTAGGAGGTTTACTGTTTGTTTTTCCGGAAAAAGCAATTCAGCTATTGAATGGTGAATTCTATGCAAATCTAAAAACTGGACCCGAAATTATGTTTGTAATCTGCTTATTAGCGGTAGCTTATGAAATCGGACTGGTAATAAACAGAGTCGGTTCTGTTGTCATTGAACCAGTATTAAAAAAGATAAAATTAATCCCTTTTAATGATGATTATGTTTTATTTAATGAAAAAAAGAAAGAATATCCTATTATGAGTACTCTTTCAAGAGAATTTGCCCTTTCAAGAACCAGCATTGCTTTGTTTTTGGCTTTAGCTATTATAGCAGCATTTAACAAAGTTTGTCCGCTGTTTGTTGTTTGCATAATCATATCCTTTGTATTTTATTTGTCGTGCAAAAAACACGCATCAAAAATAGTTAAACTAATGGAAAGTGGCAAGAATACTTAATAATCCAAGAAAAATAAGGAGTGATGTTATGTCTTTGAATCCACCTTTAAAGTATTATTGTGATGAAAACGCTTTCAGGTTTCATATATTAGATGTCGGAGAAGGACTAATGATTTTAATCATATTTCCCGACAATAAGGTTATGTTATTTGATTGTAATGTTACCGAAGAAAATGCTGATGAGATTTTAAATTATTTAGATAAAAACATTCCTTTTAACTACAATGAGGATACAGATTCCGAGGAAAAAATTATTCATTTCTTTGTCAATTCTCACCGTGATGATGACCATTGCAGAGGTTTGAAAAAGGTAAATGAAAAATTTAAAATTAAATCAATTTGGGATTCCGGTCAAACAGGTGCATCCACGCAGAGCGATACTTATAAATACTATATGTATTTAAGACGAAAACTTAAAGATGAAGATGCAGATAATTTAAAAGAGCTTGTACCTACTGATTCTCCAATAGCCAATATTGGAGATGTAAACATATACTGTTTTTCAAGCAAAGAAGAGTATCAAGAAGGTTATGATAACTGTGTGAAAACTTTCGAGGCTTTTGCTAAAATTCAACATACAAATTCCATAGTTTTAAAAATGGAATATGGCAATACCTCAATATTGCTAACAGGCGATTCTGATTGGAAGTGTTGGAAAGAAAAAATAATACCAACGTATGAAAATGATGTTGAAAGTAATATTCTAATTGCAAGCCACCATGGTTCGCGCTCGTTTTTTACCGACGAAGAGCAAAATGATAGCATAGACATAGTTAAAAGTCCCGATACAACATACATTGAATCTATAGATTACATTAATCCTGATGTCGTATTGATTTCTTGCGGTGACTATAAAACTCAGCATCATCCCAACAAAGAAGCATTTAAAATATATCTAGAAAATTGTGAGAATCAGCAAGTATATACCACCAAAGATTGTGGACACATTGTTGGATATATAGATAGCGAAGGAAATTACACTGTCGTTCCTTCTAGATTCTGCGAAACCAGAACGGCTTCAATTACTTATGATATGCAAATTAATTGTACTTACACACACAACAATACAACCATACCAGTTAAAAGCGGAAGCACATTAAATGTTGGTGGAACTCTTAAATTTTCAGTAACTCCCAAGTTCGGATTTTTCGAGCCTATAGACAGAATTAATACCTTGTGGGAAGTATCAAACGGTGGAAAAGGCGTTGATAGTTCGCATCAAGAAATATATTACAAAGGCAAAGAAGAAAACGATAGTATTTTTTCTTTTAAAAGAGACCTATCGTATGTGGGAAGACATTTGTTGCGATGCAGAGTACACAACCCTAAAAAAGGCATTATAACAAAAATCTTTTGTATAAACGGTAAATAAGAAATCGAAAAAGAGAAGCTCACTTTAAAAAGCTTCTCTTTTTCTTATAGATAATATTGTTAAATTAGATATATATTATTTCTTCGCACACAATCTCCCTTGCTCTTGCTTCAATATTCCTCATTCTCCGCACCCACTCCATCTGGTCTTTTTCTTTCAAAACCTCTGTCACGCCAACTGCAACTTTCATTTGCTCCAAAAACTTATCATACATATCCTGTGCCTGCTTTTCGACCTCGGCACAATACTGATAGAGTTTACCTTGGGTAAGCAGTGTTGAAAATAATACTTTCTTGTGTTTGAGAAGATAATCCTTGTGCATCATTCCCCATTTGCCAAGTGTTATGGTTGTTCCTTCGGGTGGTAAAACGAGGTTCGGAATCAAATAATCACCAACCTGACGATATTGGAATTTGTTTTGGTTTGACATAAAAAGTCCTCCTTAAAATTTTATACTTACATTGTACAAATTAAAGAATGATTTGTCGAATGTGCAAATATTAATAAAAAAGAAAACCAAGAAAGATTTTACTCTCTCTTGGTTATTTCTTTTCCTTCTGCAATGCACGGTATCTAAATGACTGTTTTATGAACTGTCCTTAGCAACCCCACGCATTGGAATGGGGAAATTTTTGTTAAAACTTAAATTATTTAAGAGTAACTTTAGCGCCAACTTCTTCAAGCTTAGCTTTGATGCTTTCAGCATCTTCCTTAGAAGCAGCTTCTTTAAGTACCTTAGGAGCACCGTCAACAACAGCCTTTGCTTCTGCAAGACCAAGACCTGTAACTTCACGAACTGCCTTGATAACCTTAATCTTTTCTGCGCCAACTTCTGTAAGTTCAACGTCAAATTCTG